>JAHLFQ010000112.1 GCA_018883705.1 Candidatus Cellulosilyticum pullistercoris | reverse complement strand
TCGAAAAGAAGGTATACAATTGGGAGATATGGCCGTCATATACCGTACTAATATTCAAGCTAGGTCTATTGTAGAAACTTTACTTTCTGCTAACATACCATTTTGCCTACGTGATGGCATGAGTAGTTTATATGAACAATGGATTACAAAAGATATTCTATGTTATCTTCATTTAGCTAATAATTTAAATGAACTAGAGTATGCCTGTAAAATTATTAATAAACCTAAACGTTATATCAGTAAAGCCAATATAGAAATAGCTAAAAAGGAAGGTAGTAATTTACTTCTAAATTTGCTTCAATTAGGTATACTTACTCAGTGGCAAAATGACTATATTCAAGAACTCCTTTTTGACCTACAAGTCTTAAAGGAAAAATCACTGATTGATGCTATAAGATATATTAGACATCATATCGGTTATGATTCTTATCTTAATGAGTATGCTAACTATAGAAAAATGCCATCACTTAGTCTTTTTGAAGTACTAGAAGATATTGAAGATTCTGCTCAAAATTATCAGACACTCGAAGAATGGGAAAATGCACTTAAAGAAATGTCCCAAGAAATTAAGGATTCTGTCAAAAGAAGAAATGCAAATGTCCTAACACTTACTACTATGCATGGTGCGAAGGGGCTTGAATTTGATACTGTGTTTATTATTGATGTAGTAGAAGGTATTATTCCTTATCATAAAAGTAATTTGGAAGAAGAGATTGAAGAGGAACGTCGTTTACTTTATGTAGGTATGACAAGAGCAAAAAAACAATTATACCTATATATTCCTACTGAAAAACACGGTAAACCTGTAGCGCCTTCATCTTTTATTCAAAATCTAAAAGAGACAATCTATTTAGAAGAACTTAAAAAAGATAAGATTGTTTATCATAAAAATTTAGGTAGAGGGAGAATCGTTAAGGTTCTGGAAAATGGCATTATAGAAGTTCAGTTTAATAATGGAGAAAAGAGAAAAATAGATAGTATTTACTGCATAAATAATGCTATAATAACGTGGGAGGGTGATGATCATGAAAAAAAATAAGCATTCAAAGCAAATTCAAAGAAAAAAAAAGAAGTTAAATATGTACGAATGGGTACAGAAAAATAAAAAAGTATTTTCAGGAATTATTTGCATTATACTAGTTATTGGTTTATTAGCAGGATTATTGCAAATATAATGTAAGAAGACTAACTAGGAGGTGCAATATGAATACTAAAAAACGCTTTAAATGGCTTATTATTACTGGCGTTGTTATTCTGATTGGTCTATCTCTTGGCACTATTGGTTATATGTACACTCAAGTTACTGCATTTGAAAATGTATTTGCAGAAAATGTATATATTGAGGATTTAGCTGTAGGCGGGTTAACAAAAGAAGAGGCCAAAGCAAAATTGGAGCAGACTATTTCAGATCAAATTAGTAAACAGATATTAGTGTTTACTAATGAGGAACGTTCTCTAGAAGTTCCTTTTACTGATCTTGGAATTACCTATAATATTAATGAGACGTTAGACAAAGCTTTTAATGTAGGACGTGATGAAAACTTTTTTACCAAATATGATATTGCTAAAAATGGATTGGAAACCAAACAAGTTTTTGAACTAAGTCGCTCAATTGATGAAAGTAAAATAGATGATGCACTTAAAACTTGTGCAGATAAGTTTTATGTAGAACCTATCAATGCAACATTAGAACGAAAAAATAAACAATTCATTACAACTAAAGAAGTTAATGGCGTAGCGTTAGATATTAGTGCAACAAAAGAAAAGGCATTAGCTATACTTAATGAGATTACTGATTCAGATGCACATAAAATAGAAGTAGAGGCTGTAATGGAAGAAGTCATTCCTGAATGGACAGCACATTCTCTACAAGATGTCCAAACACTAGTATCAAGCTTTTCGACTTCATATAATAATGCAAGTGCAAATAGAAATGAAAATCTAAAAGTTGCATCTAAAAAAATTACTCGAATGCTTTTACCAGATGAAGTTTTTTATCTTTCAAATCAACTTGAACCATTTACTGCAAAGGAAGGCTATAAAAATGCAGGAACCATAGTGAATGGAAAAATTGAAGATAGCCTAGGTGGCGGCATCTGTCAAGTTGCTTCTACGCTTTATAATGCTGTTTTACTTACAGATTTAGAAGTTGTTGCAAGACAAAATCATTCATTAACTGTTTCTTATGTACCATTAGGTAGAGATGCTACGTATAATACTGGAACGATTGATTTTAAGTTTAAAAATAACTCTAATTATCCTATATTCATTGAAAGCTACTGTGAAAATAATCAGGTTATTGTAAATATCTATGGTCATAAAAGTTTAAAGTCCGAGTATGATATTAAATTTGAATCAAAAATCACAGAAGTTATTCCTGCCCCAGCTACAAAATATGAGGATGATGCGACGTTAGATGAAGGAAAAGAAGTAGTAGAAACAACAGCTATTGATGGTAAGCGTGTTAATTTGTATAAACTTTATTATAAAAATGGCGTACTTGAAAAAAGAGTTCTTGTAAATAGTAGTTATTATAGAGCAAGAGCTGCGGTAATTAAGCGTGGTACTAAAAAAGTTATAGCCGATAAAACAAATGAAGTAGCAGATAACTCAACAAATATAAACAGTACCAGTGGAACTCGTATAGATACAAGTTCTAATCAATCAGGTGGTAATATTAACTTAAATCCAGACCATGTAGAATCAACTACACTTCCATCTACTTCTACACAATCAGAGATAGATAGAACAGAAAGTCTTAATACTCTAGATGATTTTGCTATTATCCAAAATTAATAAATAAAAAGTCCTCCTCTTACTTAATTAGTAAGAGGAGGACTTTTTATTTATACAATTTTAAAACTGTGGAATAACAAAGTCATCTTCATCATCAATATTAGGAGGTACACTCGGATCAACCGGAGGTATACTTGGTTCAACTGGAGGTATACTTGGTTCAACCGGAGGTACACTTGGAGATGTTTGGTTGTCATCCGGTGTACTAACAGATCCATTAGAATCATTTGAATTATTGGAATCGTTAGAATTGTCAGAGTCAGGAGTAGAGCCATTATCCGGCGATTCTGTAGGCGTTTCTTCTACTTCTGGACCATGAATATCACAAATTTCATCTTCTTGAACAACGCCATCAATGACTTGTTTAACGCGTGTTACTTTTTTGCGAGTCTCTGCTGGACAGTATTCGTTGGCAATTTTACCAGATTCTGTACAGATTTCTACTTCTTCATGAATGTCACAATATTCTTTAGGCGCATTACTGTTTGTGAAGAACTCACTTTTTACAACATGATCAGGATCGGCTTCACAAAGTGCAGTCGCACGTTTACCAGATAATGAACAAATTTTAATCTCTGATACCCCAGAAGATTGTATATCCACTTTAGGGAAAGATTTATAGTCAAGATTTTCATGAATTTCACTCATAATTTTTGCCCATATTTTCATGTGATAGCTATTACCACCATTTCTAGAGCTGATAGCTTCTGGTTGAGAATAGCCAGTCCAAATAGTTGCTACATAATAAGGTGTGTATCCAGCAAATACTAAATCCTTGCTATCAGTTGTTGTTCCAGTCTTACCAGCAACAGGCATGTTAGTAAAGTATTTTCTTACTGTACCACCAGTATGTTTACTTGGTCCGTCTACAACTTCTGTCATCATATCTGTAAGGAGACGAGCAGTAGAAGATTTAATAACTGTATGGGAATTTTTAGTGATATTTTCACCTGTATTGTCAATAATAATATTACCATTACTATCTCGAACTTCAGTATAGTAGATAGGTTTTACATAGACACCATCATTTGCAATAGCACCATATGCAGCATTCAGTTCTAAAGGTGTTACTCCGTTTGTAATACCTCCTAATGGAAGAGCCAATACCTTATCACTATCAGATAATGTTGTAAAACCAAAGCGTTGTAAATAATCAAAGGCAGTATCAATGCCTACTTGTTCAATTGTTTTAACAGCTAAAACATTCATTGAGTTGGCAATTGCTTCTCTAACAGTATACGTTCCTGAATAATTACCATCCCAGTTTCTAGGTGACCAAGAGGTACCATCCCATAATGTATAGGTAACTGCTTCATTAATAAGTTCTGAGCCAGGAGATAATAATCCTAAATCTAGTGCTGGAGCATAAGATGCTAGAACTTTAAAGGTTGAACCAGGCTGACGCTTAGCCTGAGTTGCATAGTTAAATCCAAGATTCGTTTTATCACCGCGGCCACCAGATAATGCTTTTATTTGTCCAGTAGTATAGTCCATTAAAACAAACGAAGCTTGTGGTTGTGGTTGTTTTAAGAGATTATCCGTATAAGTATCTGAAGAGGTAATACCCCATTCTTCTTTTTTCTTTTCAATAAATGGTTCAATCTCATCATCACTATCTAATAAGGCTTGAGCATTATGGTCAAATGTTGTACCATCAGCTTTTTTCCCAGAAATGCTATAATCAATTTGAACTTTGTATAAATGCTCAGGATACTCGGAATCATCGTTGATATATTTATCTGCAATTTCTTGCATCTGGCTATTAACTGTACTATAAATTTTTAAGCCGCCACCATAAATAAGTTTCTTTGCATCTGCTTCACTATAGCCTAATTCCTGTAAATCAGATACAAGTTGTAAAAAGAGAGCATCTACAAAAGAACTACGTGTTGATTTAGCTTGAAACTCTGTATGAACTTCTTGTATGTTATCATAAGGATTCTCTAGCAGTGCAGCAGCATGCTCTTCAGCAGTAATATAACCTTGGTCCTCCATTTTTTGTAAAACAACTTGTACCTTTTCCCAGTTATTCTCAGGATTTGTTATAGGATCATAGTAAGTTGGTCTTTGTGTAATAACTGCAATGACAACACATTCAGTTAAACTAAGTTCGCTTACATCTTTTCCAAAATAACGTTTTGAAGCAGCTTGTACACCGGATACCCCTCGACTAAGACCAATCGTATTAAGGTAGTATTCAAGGATAGTATCTTTATCATAAAGTTCTTCAAATTTAATAGCTAAATACTGTTCTTGAATTTTACGAGTAAATTTCTTCTCTGTTGATAAAACATTATTTTTAACAAGTTGCTGTGTAATGGTACTAGCACCTTCACTTAAGTTACCACTTTTTAAATTCGTTACGATTGCTCTAAAAATACCTTTAATATCAATACCATTATGCTCATAAAAACGTTCATCTTCAGTTGCAATTACAGCATGTTGTAAGTTTAAAGGAATTTCGCTAAGCTTAGCATATTCTCTATTATCAGCTGGTGCAAAGCTAGCAATTTCATTGCCTGCATCATCGTAAACAAAAGAAGTATAGTTACCTTGTGGTTTTAAGTCAATCGTTGTTACATCAGGTGCACTTTTAATAATGCCAATGAACACACCAAGACCTGCTCCAACAACAGCAAACATTCCAATGATGATAGCCATAATAATCACACGAAAGACTGTCACTTTGCCTTTCTTCTTTACTTGCTTAGCTTTACTGTGGTTATCTTTCTCTATTTTATTACGAGAATCATTTGAGTAATTCATTTCATTCCTCCTCCTCAAGGATTTATTATATCAAATAATGAGGGTATAGGCAAAATAGCACCATATACTTTTCTATTATATAATATATTATGCTCCAAATATATGACAATTAGATTAAGATTTTGTAGGGATTATTTAAATAAGCAAAAATTCCTTAATATTAGTATTAGTATTCCCAGTATTTTAGCCATTCTATTCCATAAAATATCATAGGTCCTGTTTTTATTTTAGTGGATAATTTCCCTCTTCTTATGCTATAACTATATAAGTAGAAAAAAATAAAGGTCGGTGAAAAGATTGATAATGACAATAACACCCTTTCCAGCAATTGAATACATATATAGTGTGGAAAATTGTATTCCAAAGGAAGTTATACCTTCTAAGAATGTTTCATTAAACATTCTATCAAAGGGAGTTTATAGCGCTCAAATGATGAAAGTACTTCAGGAAGAACCTATTCTAATTACTAGCCTTGGAGGCTTTGCAGGAAAAAGTATTAAATATTATTTAGATAAATCAAAAGTAAAGTCAGACATTGTCTGGACAAATTATGAGACACCTCATCAAGTAAAAATTTTACTTGAAAAGTCGGCTGACTATTATAATTTAAGAAGTCAAGAAGTATTTACTATGGATAAGGAGCTTGATAAACTAAACTATAAATTGAAAAATCATATTAAAAAAGTTTCTACTTTAGTGATTTCTGGTAAGTTGCCACTTGGACAAAATGAAGAGATTTATGGTAAATGGATTCGAGAGGCTAAATTAAACAATATAAAAACAGTTATTTCAACTGGTCAAAAAGAAGTATGGGAACAGATAGTACAAGAGAGACCATATGCTATTTTATTGACAGAAGATCAGCTTCATACACTAGATTTTCCAACAGATACCTACGAATCTATTACTAAGAGCCTTATTCCATTTTTAGGACAAGGAATTCACTTTATTTGTGTTTATCTAAAAAATAGAGGTGCTTTGGTATTATCAAGACATAAGTATTGTCTTGTTGAATCATCTTTTCAACTGATTAATAAAAATAACACGGCTACAAGTGGTGCATTCTTAGGTGCACTTGCCATTAGTATTAATCGTAAATATGAACAAGAAAAAATGGGTAAGCTGTGCCTAGCAGCCTCCTTATCAGCTAATGACAATGTCATGCATAAAATTTGCACAAGAAAAGACGTAGATACGCATTATAAAAAAAATAAAATTAAACAAATATTACTGTAATAAACATGTGATGCAAGAAAGGAAACTTATGATAGAACATAAACAAAACATCGAAAGATTTATTTTAGTAGCTGCACAAAAAAAGCAGTTTGAAGAAGCTGAAGCATGGGAAAGTTTAGAAGAGCTTTCAGAACTTGTTAAGACAGCTGGAGGTGAGGTCATTATGCACGTCCTTCAGCGTGTGGATCGTATTAATCCTGGTCTTTATATAGGCTCTGGAAAGGCAGATGAAATCAAAGAACTTATTCATATTCATGGCGCAACTGGTGTTGTCTTTGATGATGAACTGAGTCCTATTCAAATGCGTAATCTCGCAGAGGCTTTAGAAGTTAAAATCATGGATCGTACCATGATCATTTTAGATATCTTTGCTTCTAGAGCGCGTTCTAAGGAAGGAAAACTTCAAATTGAAATGGCACAGCTTAAATATCAATCTTCTAGACTTATTGGTTTTGGAACTATGCTTTCTCGTCAAGCGGGTGGGATTGGAAGTCGAGGTCCTGGTGAAAAGAAACTAGAATTAGATAAAAGGCATTTGAGAACACGTATGGAAATACTAGAAAAAGAATTAAAAGAAGTAGAAAAACATCGTCAGCTTATTAGGGAGCGTCGTAAAAAAAATAGTACACCAGTAGTTGCTATTGTTGGATATACTAATGCAGGTAAGTCAACGTTGCTTAACCAACTAAGTGGAAGTGAGGTATATGTACAGAATCAACTCTTTGCTACACTAGATCCAACAACTCGTGCAGTTACATTGCCTAGTGGTTCAGAAATTTTATTAACAGATACAGTTGGATTTATTCGTAAGCTCCCACATCATCTTATTAAGGCCTTTTATTCAACCCTTGAAGAAGCTAAATATGCCGATATTATTTTACATGTGATGGATATTAGCTCACCACATATTCTAACGCATCAACAAATTGTTTATGAAACGTTAGAACGTCTAAAAATCTCAGGTGTTCCTATTATTGCTATCTATAATAAAGCAGATCAATATGACGGTATCTATCCTAAAGATGAACATGCGGATTATGAAGTTAAAATTTCAGCTAAGACTGGATTAGGATGTGATAATTTATTAGAAACTATAGAACAAATTTTATATGCTAATATGAAACCGTTTGAGATTGAAGTACCTTATGCTAATGGAGATGTTGTTAGATTTTGTCATGAATTCGGTGAACGCTTAGAAGAAGAGTATACAAATGAAGGTGTACACTTAAAAGGATTTATTCCGGCAGATAAATTCTATAAAATTGAACCATGGATTTTGTCGTAAAACCGATGAATGAATAAAATGATTGTATTAAATTCATTTTTTTATCGCACGATATACCATATTATTGCTACTTAATAATTAATTTGCAAAATTAATCTCTACATTTTCCAATTACTGTTAATTTTCTGTAGAAATAAGCAAGAATTACAATGAATAACTCGATATTTTTTTATAGGACAATTTAATTTTTTAAGGTATAATTTATAAAAGAAAAGGGAAAAATAAGTGATTCTTGGAGGAAAGTACATGGTGATTAAAAAGCAATACATCGGAAAGTATGACGGATTTAGTAAGCCCACACACTATTACATGATTCAAAATGACTCACATTATGGCATCGAACTTGTTCAAGGTAATAGCCAAACCATCACAAGCACTTATGAATGGATTTCAGATAATGAAGAACAAACGCTTGAATTGATTCAATTACTCTGTAAGCATGGTGCCTCACCTATTCATTTAAGTGAAATAATTGACAACTATATTGTTTAATAATAAGCAACTACTAAGCTTTTAGTAGTTGTTTTTCATTGCAGAAAATAGGTATTTTATGATAGGATTATGCTAATATGAAAAGGTTAGGTGATAAAATGCTAGTACAATATAAAACTATTAGTAAAGATAGTGAGGCTATGATTATAGAAAAAAAATCAAAATTTATAGCAACTGTCTATAAAGTAGAATCTCCTTCAGAAGCTGAGGCCTATCTAGCACAATTACGTAAGAAATATTATGATGCTACCCATAATTGCTTTGCCTATCAAATTGGCGAAAACAATGAGTTTCAAAAATTTAGTGATGATGGGGAGCCACAAGGAACTGCTGGAAAACCTATCTTAGAGCTACTTAAAGGAGAGGAAATTAAAAATACTCTCATTTGTGTCACAAGATATTTTGGTGGCACACTTTTAGGTACGGGTGGCCTTGTACGAGCTTATGGTAAAGCGGCAAAAGAAGGCTTGCTAGCTGCTGGTATTGTCGAGAAACGAAAAATTTATCTATATCATCTCAAAATGCCTTATACATTAGCAGGTAAGGTACAATATTTACTAGGTGAAAAAGGCTATGTGATTCGTACGAGCACTTATCTTGAAGAAGTAAATTTTGAGGTTGAAGTCCTTATTAAAGAGAGCGAATCCTTTGAAAAATGGCTTAATGAAAAAACAAATGCTGCTATTATCATCTCAAGAGGACAAGAAGAATTTATAGAGGTACCCCTATAAAAGAATTATTGCTAAATGGATAATTAGTATGGTAAAATGTAGACAATGTGCTTTCATTAGAGAAAATAATTGATCAGGAGGAATGTAACAAATGGCTGGACATTCAAAATTTGCAAATATTAAACATAAAAAAGCTAAAAACGACGCAGCAAAAGGAAAAATTTTCACTAAAATCGGACGTGAACTTGCTGTGGCTGTAAAGGCAGGTGGTGCCGATCCTTCTTTAAATAGAAAACTTGCTGATGTAATAGCAAAAGCTAAATCTAATAATATGCCAAATGATACGATTACACGTAGTATTAAACGTGCTGCAGGTGATAGTGATAATGTTAATTATGAATATATTACTTATGAAGGGTATGGACCAAGTGGTGTAGCTGTCATTGTAGAAACCCTTACTGATAATAAAAATCGTACAGCTGGTAACGTACGTGCTGCCTTTACCAAAGGTAACGGTAACATGGGAACAACAGGTTGTGTATCTTTTATGTTTGATCAAAAAGGTCAAATTGTTATTGAAAAAGATGCAACTGATTTAGAAGAAGATGAATTAATGATGATGGCTATTGAAGCTGGTGCTGATGACTTTGAAGCTGAAGAAGAAGGTTATACAATTACAACTTCTCCAGAAGCTTTCTCAGATGTACATGCCGCATTAGAAGCAGCTGGTATTGAAATGGTTGAAGCAGAAGTAACAATGGTACCACAAACATGGACAACACTTACATCAGA
>JAHLFQ010000111.1 GCA_018883705.1 Candidatus Cellulosilyticum pullistercoris | reverse complement strand
ATGGAACAGAAAGTAACACAAAAGGGCATTATTCTAAAAATCCAGTAGAGCCAGTACCTGAGATTCAAGGTAAAGCGAAAAGTGGTAAGAAAAAAGCTGGAAAAATTTATTAAATAAAAGTAAAAGACCATCAACTAGAAAGCGCAAGCTAATAGATTGATGGTCTTTTATTATTTAGTATATTTTATAAAAATCAAATAAAAAGGATAACCGGCATAAAATAAGTAAATACGATGTAAAATGGGTTGACACATTAGACTTTATAAAATAGTATTAATAGGGACTTTAGTATAAAGTCACCTATTTGATAGATACTAAAAAGGAGTGTGAGTAAATAGTGGACGTCGGACCGAGTTATAGGTACTGCGAATTAAAATTGAATACTAAAAATAATACTCACCTTGATTTAGAGCAAAGGTAGCTTTTTTTGTGTTGTCAAAAATCCACCTTGCCTTAAATGAGGGTAGAGGGTGGAGGATGTGAGCATATGAAGCAAATTTATAAAACATTTGAGACAGGATTTGAAAAGATTGATACCTTTGAAGATGGTGCTTGGATTAACTTAATTAATCCTACGCCACAAGAAATTAACGAAGTATCTGCGCAGTTTGATATTGAAATTAATCATATCTTATCTGCATTAGATGAGGAAGAACGTGCGCGTATTGAAGTAGATGATAACTGTACAGTTATTATCGTTGACGTGCCTATTAAAGAAGCTGAAAGTGGCGTGGGAGATTATGTAACTATCCCAATGACCATTATCTTAGGAGATAAGTTTATTATTACTGCTTGTCTTAAGAATATTAAGCTTTTAGAAGATTTCTCATCAGGAAAAGTAAGAGGTTTCTTTACTTATAAGAAGACACGATTTATCTTACAACTACTTTATAAAAATGCATCGTATTTCCTTCAATACTTAAGACAAATCGATCGTATGAGTCATAAGATTGAGCAAGAACTTCATAAATCTATGAAAAATAAAGAGCTGATTCAGCTTTTAGATTTAGAGAAGAGTTTAGTGTACTTTACAACTTCTCTTCGTGCAAATGAAATCGTTCTTGAAAAAATGATGCGTATGGAAACGATTAAACAATATCCTGAAGATAAAGAATTACTTGAGGATGTTATTATTGAAAATAAACAAGCGATTGAGATGGCCAATATTTATAGTAATATTTTAAGTGGTACAATGGATGCTTTTGCATCAGTTATTTCTAATAACTTAAATATTGTTATGAAGACATTAACATCTATTACCATTGTTATGTCTATTCCAACGATGATTGCGAGTTTCTTTGGTATGAACGTACCTGGCATTCCTCTTAGTGGGTCACCTCATGCCTTTTTAGGAATTGTGATTATGTCCTTTATATTATCAGCAATTCTTGCAGGTTATATGATTAAGAAAAAATTATTCTAATCCACAAATACACAGCTTTTGTTTAAAAAATGTGGATAGAATTAGAAAAAATAAATGAAAATGTGGATAAATAAAAGGGAGCAACGTGAAGTAAGCGAAGTAACTTCATATTGCTCCCTTTATGTTTCACTTACGTAACGGTTTGCCAGCTGAAGATAGAATACATAGATGATGAGTTTTCAAACACATAAGGGTATGCTACAATGAAATAAATGAATAGGATTTATTTTAGGTGTTTTTATAAACTTAATAGGGAAATGTGTGAAACACTGCAGCCCCCGCTACTGTATATAAGGACTAACTACTAATAAGCCACTGTAATCTTATAAAGATTATGGGAAGGTAAGTAGAAGGGATGAATTATAAGCCAGGAGACCTACCTAGAGTAAAGAAAAGGAGTCTTTCGGAGGGGAGGAATCTGAGTAGGGTGAAATAGAATCATTCTATTTTAGTGTACGCAAATTTAAGTCTTCTTTTATAAGGAGACTTTTTTATATGTCAGGAAAGTTCTATTCATCTAGCATATAGCGATAGACAAAAGGGCACAAGAATGAATGCTTAAAGTTTTGCATATATAAAATAGTACAAGGATAATTAGTGGAAAGGTTTCGTTAAAGTTTTGAATAAAGGATTCAAGTAGAAAATCAATAGTAAGAGTGAATCCATACTAGAGAATAAATATAAGGAAGGTGAAGAGATGGGAAAAAAGATTATGCTTCAAGGAACGGCATCTAATGTAGGAAAAAGTTTACTAACAGCTGCCTTATGTAGAATTTTAATGCAGGATGGTATGAAGGTCATTCCTTTCAAGTCGCAGAATATGGCACTAAATTCTTATATTACAGAAGAAGGGCTAGAAATGGGAAGGGCACAGGTATTTCAAGCAGAGGCAGCAGGGCTTAAACCTAGTGTTAAAATGAATCCTATTTTATTAAAGCCTTCTAGTGATAGACGTTCACAAGTAATTATTAATGGGAAAGTACATGGGAATATGAGTGCTAGAGAGTACCATGAGTTTAAACCACAGTTATTAGATATGCTAACGGAGCATTACGAGAAAATCAGTAATGAATATGATGCGGTAGTCATAGAGGGAGCAGGAAGTCCCGCTGAAATTAATTTAAGAGATAAAGACATTGTCAATATGGGTCT
>JAHLFQ010000110.1 GCA_018883705.1 Candidatus Cellulosilyticum pullistercoris | reverse complement strand
ATCTACACCCGTTACTATCGTCGGCAGCGTCAGATGTGTATAAGAGACAGCTCAGAAGATAAATAATGATAAGGTAAGGGGAATTTAACGTGGAAAATACGAGATGTGGTGAAATTGCAGTTTTATTAGATCAGTTAGAAGATTTAATTGAAGAAGGTAAAACAAACTTTTTATCTGGTAAGGTAGCTATTGATAAAAATGAGATGGTAGAGATCATTCGAGATATACGTCTAAAATTACCAACAGAAGTACAGCAATCTGTATGGATTGTAGAAGAAAGAAATAAAATTCTTAACGAAGCTCAAAAAGAAGCGCATGTTATTATAGAAGAAGCACGTGAGCAGATGCAAAGTATGATTGAGAAAGATCAAATTACACTATTTGCAAAAGAAAGAGCAGAAAATATTGTATCTACAGCTAAGGAAGATGCCAAAAATATGCATAGAGGGGCTATTTTATATGCACAAGATACATGTAAAGATATAGAGCAGCGCCTTAAGTATACACTAGAATCTATTCATCAAGAAGTACAGAACTTTGAATCTTATATTACAGATATGTTACGAGACGTTTATGACAATCGCCAAGAACTTAAAGAAATGAGTCAAAAAATCGAAAAGTCAGATGAAGAATAAAAATAACACGATAAGTGTTATTTTTTTTGCATTTATACGCATAATAATAAAAGGTATAAAATAGGCAAGCATGGACAAAATTTGGTACAAAGATTATAATTATAGTATTATTTAAAAATAAAATGCCTATTAGGAGGTAAAGTAGTGGCTTATCCAATTAAGAACTATTTATTACAAGAAGCTAAATATATCAAAGAAATTGATAGTGATGCAATTATATATATCCATGAAAAAACAAAAGCAAAAATATTACTGATGTCTAATAAAGATCCACATAAAAGCTTTTGTATCGGTTTTCGTACGCCGCCATCAGATAGTACAGGTGTGGCACATATTATCGAACACTCTGTATTATGTGGTTCCGAAAAATATCCATTAAAAGATCCATTTGTTGAACTAGCTAAAGGGTCACTTAATACTTATTTAAATGCAATGACCTATCCAGATAAAACCCTTTATCCTATTTCAAGTCAAAATGATAAGGACTTCCGTAATTTAATGGATGTGTATTTAGACGCGGTTTTCTTCCCTAATATCTATAAGCAAAAAGAAATTATGATGCAAGAAGGATGGCGCTATCATTTAGAAAATGCAGAAGATCCTATTGAATATAAAGGTGTAGTTTATAATGAAATGAAGGGAGCCTTTTCTTCACCAGAGGAAATTGGCTTTAGAATGATTAAAGAAACATTATTCCCAGATACCACCTATGCCAATGAATCAGGTGGTGCACCCAAAGATATACCAAATCTAAGCTATGATGCGTTTATTAAGTTCCATAAAACATATTATCATCCATCAAATGCTTATATTTGTTTATATGGAGATATGGATCCTCAAGAAACATTATCATACATTGATAAAGCTTATCTTTCTCGTTTCGATTACTTAAAGATTGATAGTCAAATTCAAAGACAAACCCCATTTAAAGCAATCATAGATAAAAAAGGGTATTATTCTGCCACTGAAGGTAAAGAAAATGGATTATTCTTATCTTATAATTTAGTAGTAGACGAGATTGTTCATAGACAAACAGTACTGGCAATGTCTATCTTAGAGTATGTACTTTTAGATACACCTGCATCTCCTCTTAAGAAAGCATTAATTGCTGAAGGCATTGGAGAAGATGTTTATGGAGCATTCCAAACCCACCTCAAACAGCCTGTATTTAGTATTGTGGCAAAGAATGTGGCACCAGAAAAGGAAGCACGTTTTTATACATTAATAGAAGAAGTTTTAACTAAACTTGCCAATGAAGGGTTGCCTGAACATTTATTAAAAGGCGCACTACAAGTTAAAGAGTTCGAACTTAGAGAAGGAGATTCAAGTGGTTATTCTAAAGGTCTTTTCTATGCCTTAGCCGCTATGAAAAGTTGGATTCATGATGCATCTCCATTTATTTATTTAGAGTATGAAAAGCTTTTAAATGACCTTAAAAATGCTCAAGGTACAGGTTATTTTGAAGGCCTAATCAAACAATATTTATTAAATAATACTCATGGTTCTAGAGTTGCACTTTATCCAAAAGTTGGACTTGAAAAAGAAATTGAAGATGCAGTTACTGAGAAATTAGCAGCTTACAAGAACAGTTTATCAGATATTGAGATTCATGCACTTATTGAAGAAACAAAAGCATTTAATGCTTTTCAAGCAAAAGAAGATGACCCAGCAGCAGTTTCTTGCATTCCGCTTTTAGCAAAAGAAGATCTTAGAAGAGAAGCAAAGTATCCTACTTTTATAACTAAAAAGACAAACAACACAGAGTATATTATCACACCAATTTTTACAAATAAGATTGCTTATATCAACTGGCATATTAAGCTAGAAGGTATTGAAGATAAGTATGTGCCTTATTTAGGGATGATTGTAGGTATGCTTGGTAAATTAGATACTAAAAACTTTAGTTATGAAGCACTTTCTAGCTATATGGATGAACATATAGGAAGTATGAGTTTTCATATTCAAGCCCTTAATCATACTAAGAAAGAAAATTATTATTTACCTATTTTCTCTATACAATCTAAAGCTTTATTAGGAGAAGTAGGTGAACAAACGAAACTAATGAGAGAGGTACTTGTCAATACGACTTTTGATAATAAGGAGCGTCTACTAGAAATCATTCGAGAAATGAAAGCGCTTATGGAATCTTCTATTAGTAGTGATGGACACCGAGTGGCATATGGTAGACTGCTTTCACATCTTACGAATGCAGAGCATTTTGAAGAAAAAGCAAGAGGTTTAACTTTCTATCACTTTGTTTGTGATATTGAGAAGAATTGGGAAGTTGTACAAGATGAAACTGTAAATCTTCTTAAGGAAGCTTATGCCTTCTTAGCAAATAAAAATCGTTTGATAGTAGGTCTTACAGTTGATAAAGAAGCAACGGATCAAGTAATAAATAGTATAGAAGAGACAATTAGTCAGCTACCAGAACAAGAAGTAGCTAACTTAAATCTAGACTTTAAAATAACAGAGGAAAAAGAGGCACTTATTTATCCAAGTAATGTAAATTATGTAGCAACAGGCTATAACTTTAAAGCGCTTGGTTATGCATATCATGGTGGCCTTCAAATGCTAAAGACTATTTTATCTATGAACTACCTATGGAGTAGGGTACGTGTACAAAATGGTGCATATGGCTGTTTCTGTGATTTTAGAAAGAGTGGAAACATGTTCTTTGTTTCTTATCGTGACCCAAATCTTGATCAGACATTAGCTATTTATAAAGAAGTGGCACAGTTTGTAGAGACATTAGAACTTACAGAAAGAGAAAACTTACAATACCTAATTGGAACAATTAGTCAAATGGACTTCCCATTTACACCAGCATCAGAAGGAAAGACTGCTCAAATTTATTATCTTATGGATATCAAAGAAGAGGAGCTTCAGAAAACAAGAGATGAATTATTTGCAACGGACAATACTATCTTAAGAAGTTTTGCACCAATGATTAAAGCGTGTCTTGATAAAGACCATTATTGTGTCTTTGGCAATACGCAGAGTATTGAAAATGCTCACGCTGAATTTAAGGAAAAAACGACTATTTAAGGTTTAGAAGAAACAGATAGTAAACCCTTAGTACATTTTTAGAAGGTGTACTAAGGGTTTTATTGTGCTTATAGAGAGATTAAGAGAGAAATAGTATACGAATAATAAAAAATTTGTTATAATAAAGGGTATGTTAATAAAGCTTTCCACTCTCGTTTGGTTAGTTTTAATCGTTTTAAAGATGGTGAGAAAAAGATGCTTGTGTAACGAATGGAAAGCTTAAGGAATATTCAAAAATGATAAATGAGATATGAATGTAAGTGGTGAAAAAATGAGACAGATAGTAGTTACCCCATTAGAAGCTAATCAACGATTAGATAAATTTTTGTTAAAATATTTGAATCAGTGTCCGAAGAGTTTAATTTATAAAGGGATGCGTACCAATAAAATTAAATACAATGGTAAGAAACCAAAAGGAAATGAGATATTAAATATAGGTGATGAAATTAAGCTCTTTTTTAGAGAAGAGCAAATGGAGACCTTAACTTCTGAAAAAGAAGTTAAGAAAGTAGCCATTCATTTTGATACAGTTTATGAGGATGAGCATTTACTGATTGTTAATAAACCAATGGGCTTACTTACACAGAAAGATTCGCCAGAAAGTCAATCTTTAGCAGACTAAGTATTATATTATTTAAAAGAGAATGGAAGTTATAACCCAATTGCAAGTAAAGGCTTTACGCCAGCACCTTGTAATCGATTAGACCGTAATACAGCAGGGATTGTTTTAGTAGGAAAGAATATACCTGCACTTCAAACTTTGAGTAGTATGCTTCAAACGAAAGAAATCTCCAAGTATTATATGAGTATTGTGTTAGGCCGAGTGACAGCACCAATGATTTTAAAGGGTTATCATAAAAGATCCAAAGAGAAAAATGAAGTCACCATTACAAATGAGTATGTAGAAGGGGCTAAGCCAGTAGAGACAAGAATTTTGCCTCTCAAAACCAATGGAAGATATACATTAGTGGAGGTACAATTAGTAACGGGAAAAACACATCAAATCCGTGCGCATTTAAGTCAAATTGGGCATCCTATTATCGGAGATCCTAAATATGGAGATGCCCTTGAGAATCAGTATTTTGAACAAAAATATGGACTTAAATATCAAATTCTATGTGCCTATAAAGTAAAATTTGAGCTTTGTAAACCACCTCTTAATTATTTGCAAGATAGAGTGTTTACAGTTCCTGCACCTAAAATTTACTCACAGATTTGTCAAGGTGAAAATCTTTTATAAGCTTAAATCTATCAATAAGAAAAGGACTTCATAAAAAGAGACTAATTCTTATAAAGACATATGTCGTATGTCTTTATAAGAATTAGCTTAATAGAGATGAAAGTCCTTTTTTATATGATAAGAAAGTTTACTTTTCTATCATAAAGGAATGTAGGAGAATCTCATTCTTCTAATAAAGAAATATAAACATTATCTCAATAAGCCGTTAAGTATCATTAGAAATTTAATAATTCTGGATCATAGCTTGAAGCAATTTGATAGGCTTCATTTAAATCGTTATGAAGTAGACAGACTTGAATAGCTTTTTTATAATCATTAGTTGCTAAAAGTAATCGAACTTGTTCTTTATAATTCCCAGCTTTGGCATAATAAATCAAAGCTTTCTTTGGTGCAAACGGTTCTATACATTGAGCAGCAAAATGATAATGGCATTTTTCAGCTTCCTCATAACCGATTAGTAATCTACATGAAGCAATAAGCTTATCCTCTTTCATTCGTTGGGCACATTCTAGAGCAGAATAATAATCATCTAACGCAAGAAAAATTCTAAAAGCGCTTTCATAAGCCTCGGAAAAATAGAGCACAAGTGCATAATCAGAGACTTCTTTTAATCCGTGAACTCTCTGTGTTTTATCAGAACATCGTCTAAACATATCAATGGCATTTAAAGGATCTAAGTTACTAAGATAACAATAACCAGCTTCATAATAGCAATAGAGATTACGATAAAGTTTTGCAGCATGTACAGGGTCAAAATAGCTATAGAAATAAGCTGCTTGTTTTAAATCGTTGATATGTAAGCAGATTTTGGCACCCAGTTCATAATAGCGTTTTTCATCGGCTAAAGAAAGTGCCTTAGAATATAAACCTTGCTTTTCGTAAGCAATAATAAGGTGTTTGTAAGCTTTTGTTTTTTCAAATGATAAGGAGGCATCCATATATTCTTTAGCGTCCATATAATAGATACCGGCCCAAAAAGATAGGTTATTTTGGGCTAAAATTTTAGCTTTTTCTATGGGTGGGTATGAAAAGAATTTAAAATGATTACGACTGCAACGTAATAAAAAGACGAAGTAGCGAAATATAAAATCACCTCCTATGATAAAATAATGAATAATATAATAATAACCAATATTTTACAAAAAATCAAGAAAAGAGGGAAAAATATGGCCTATTGGAACAGTAGAGGTTTAAGGGGCGATGGATTAGAGGAACAAATTAATAGAACGAATGAACTTTACAGAGAAAAAGGACTCGCAATCGTTCAAAAAATCCCAACACCTATTAAGCCTATTCGAATAGATAATGAGAAAAGAACAATTACTTTAGCTTATTTTGAGCAAAAAAGTACGGTAGATTACATAGGTGTTGTACAAGGAATAGCTATCTGCTTTGATGCAAAAGAAACAACTAAGAACTTCTTACCTATGAGTAATATTCACGCACATCAAATAGAATTTATGAGTGACTTTAAAAAGCAAGGTGGCATTGCCTTTTTAGTAGTTTATTTTAAAAAATATGATGCATATTATTTTTTACCCATTGAAGTTTTAGAAAAATTATACACAGAAGCGATAAATGGGGGAAGAAAATCAATTCCTTATGAGAAGTTTGATAAAAAATATCAAATTTTTATTGAAGGGGGATTATATATACACTATTTAAAAGTCCTAGAAAGTTACATTAATGAATCTTATGAGTAAAGTTAAGTAGGAAAATGTATAAGATAGGTAAAAGTTGACAATAATTTATAGGAGGTGAGTCATATGAAATTCACAATCCTTAAAAAATTATTGTTGATAGGAAATTTAATTGGTATAGTGTGTTTAGTTGGTTGTAGTGAACGTGTTTTTTTTGAAAATCAAACAGTTGTTGTTCAAGAGGAAGCGGGAAGAGAGTATCCTATTGAACTCTATGTTTTAGAGGAAATTCAATCTGGTAAATATGAGCCTGAAGTAGGAATTTATACAGGTGCATATGTACAAAAGGATGATAATATACAAGGTGATATATTAGCTTATGAATCACTTATTGGCCAAGAGCAAACCTTTAAGGTATTTACGTATGAGCCCGATAAAGGTATTAGTAAGCAAGATATTTTAAGGTGTATTGCGCAGAAGAAAACGCCTTATATTAAGATACTTCTAGGTTCAGATTATGATCTAACACCACTTTATCAGTTTATTTTTGATATAAGAGAGAGTTATCATACACCTATTTTTATTGAACTTTATCCACTTACGGAGAAAGCATACAGTATTAGTATGTATAAAGAAACATATCAAAGAGCTTATGAAATTTTGCATAAGTATTTAACAGATATTGTAGT
>JAHLFQ010000109.1 GCA_018883705.1 Candidatus Cellulosilyticum pullistercoris | reverse complement strand
GACTTCACTTATAACAAACAATTAAGACAAGAAGAGAGTATTAAGAGATTAGAAACTCACATCCCGTACTTAGAGGTTTTAAAAGTGTACAATGAGGAATTAGGTGCTTATTTAGGCGTAAAAGAAGTGCTTAGTGATCGTGAGAAAGCATGCGTTAAGCATCTATGGTTTAACCTAGATAAAGGTCTAGAAGATTTTAAATTAGGCTTTAAAAAGGCGGCTGAAAGTAGCTTCTTATGTGGCAGATTAGAAGGCAAGCATTTTAAGGCAAGTCTAGCTTGGATACTAAAAGAGAAGCATTTTAAACGAATTCTTGCAGGGGGCTATGATGATTTTGAGCCATCAAAAGATAGGGAGAATAAAGGAATCGGACAAATGAATCAAAAGGTTGTGTGGTTTAATCAAATGGCAAGTCATGAGGACTGGAACTTTGAGGAGATTGAACGTTTGGAGCAACTCTACATAGACCGAAAACTAGCTCAGATGGCGTCCAATAGAGGGGCAGGTGAAGAAAAATGGGCAAATATAGAAATTTAGAAGCCGTTAAGGCGTACATAGATGAGAATGAAAATAGGCTTAAGAGTTGCAAGCATCATGAGTTCCAAAGGCCTAATAATGATAGCCTATACAACTTTACCTATATTTGTCGTCATTGTGGTGGGAGAGTAGACCTAATGGCTAAGACTTATTATGAGATAGGCTATCAGCATGGTAGACAAGCTTAAAAGAGCGTTAAAATGGATAGAAGCTAAAAATGTCAGAAAAACAGAAAGAGAAAGATTGTAGAATTATTGACAAAGTATAATCTTGATGTATAATTAAATTAACATTATTTAAAATATTTAAAAAATAAATTTGGCTTAAATTTTGCTAGACTTGAAACTGAAAGCATATTTTTGAGATAAATCATTGGAATGAACTTCTTTAAAGTTAGAAAAAATGATTAAAAAAGGAGAATGAAAATATGTTAAATGGAAAAGTGGCAGTCATTACAGGTGGAACAAGAGGAATTGGATTTGAAATCGCTCGAAAATATCTTCAAAACCATGCAACGGTTGTTGTTTTTGGTTCTCGAAAGGAAACTGCAGATAAAGCTTATGCTTTACTTCATCAGGAATTTCCAAATGCATCTATTGATGCCATGGCTCCAGATCTTAGTAGCTATCATAGCATTTTAGAAGCACTCACTAAGGTTAAGTCAACATATGGTTCTCTAGATATTATGGTAAATAATGCAGGTGTTTCTGCAAATGATAGGATTTACGAATACGACCCAGAAAACTTTGAAAAGATTATGGCGCTTAATGTCAATGCTGTGTTCTATGGGTCAAAAATAGCAGCAGAGATTATGAAGGAGCAAGGTGGTGGAGTCATTTTAAATACAAGTTCTATTGTGAGTTTGTATGGACAGCCTAGTGGTTGTGGCTATCCTACATCAAAATTTGCAGTGAATGGACTAACACAGTCTCTTGCCCGTGAATTAGGAAAAGATAACATTCGTGTCAATGCAGTGGCACCAGGGGTTACAGAAACAGATATGATGAAAGCAGTTCCTAAAGAAATTCTTAAACCTATTATTGAAAAGATTTCATTGAATCGAATTGGCAAGCCAGAAGAAGTTGCAGATGCATTTTTATTCCTTGCAAGTGATATGGCTTCTTATATTACGGGAGTTGTATTACCTGTTGATGGTGCAACAATCATTTAAAGCATAAGTATTTATAGATAGTTAATAAAAAAACGGATTCTAGTTAAAAATATAACGGAATGCGTTTTTTTATGAGTAGGTTTGATAAACGATAAGTAGTATAATAAAATCTACTATCAATAAAATACTTGGAGGATATCATGAAAATTGGAATTTTAGGTGCAGGAAAAATTGCTTCTATTATGGCTCAAACAATAGGTAAAATGGAGAATGCTACGTGTTATGCAGTAGCGTCTAGAGATGAGGCGCGTGCCAAAGGCTTTGCGGATACTTATGGTTTTGAAAAGGCTTATGGTTCTTATGAAGCCCTTGTAAAAGATGAGGAAGTAGAGCTTATTTATATTGCGACACCCCATTCACATCACTATGAACATGCAAGACTTTGTATTGAACATGGGAAAGCTGTTCTTTGTGAGAAAGCCTTTACAAGAAATGCAAAAGAAGCAAAAGAGCTTCTAGCGCTTGCAAAAGAAAAAGGTGTCTTTATTACAGAAGCCATATGGACAAGATTTATGCCATCAAGAAAAATCATAAATGACTTACTTGCAAGTGACATCATTGGAAGACCAATGACTTTAACAGCCAATTTAGGTTATACCATTGCACATAAAGAAAGAATTGCAGAACCTGCACTAGCAGGAGGCGCACTTCTAGATATTGGGCTGTATCCTCTTAACTTTGCCATGATGGTTTTTGGAAGTGACTTTGACGAAATCACTTCAACAGCTATTTTATCAGAGAAAGGTGTGGATTTACAAAATAGTATCACCCTTTCTTATAAGACAGGAGAAATGGCTGTTTTAAATAGTACGACATTAGCTTTATCAGACCGTCAGGGAATTATCTCAGGAGATAAAGGCTATATGGTGATAGAAAATATTAACAACTGCGAGCGTATTCGTATCTTTAATACAGAAAGACAAGAGATTAAGTGTGTAGAAGTACCAAAGCAAATCACAGGTTATGAATATGAAGTAGAGGCGGCTATAAAGGCGATTCAAGCTGGAAAACTTGAATGTGAAGAAATGCCTCATCAAGAAACGATTCGTGTAATGGAGATTATGGATAGCCTAAGAAAAGAATGGGGCGTAAGGTATCCAGGAGAGGCATTTTAAATGAATACTTAAATAAACAAGCTATGTTCAAATGTTGAACATAGCTTGTTTGCTATGTCTTATCATATTTTGAAATAAATAGGGTATTTGTATATAAATGATATAAGTTAATAGGTAGTTTTTGTAAAAAATAATATTTTTAATGAATATAAAATTTAGTTTAAATAAATAAGGTATACAAAATATATAAAATAATATAATAAATTATAAAATTATATTGACATTGCACAACTAACATGTTAGTCTGCTATTAAGACAACTAACATGTTAGTTGGAGCTACAATTATTTAAGGAGGTTTCTTATGAATACTGTAAATGTTATTATTGGTATTATTATGGTCCTTTCTTTCTTTGGATTAGTGTGGTACTGCGTAAAGGGGTATAACCTAATGGTAGGGTTCTTCTTTATGTCTGTGCTATGGACGGGAATTGCGTTAATCGGTAATGCAATTACACCTAATTCAGCAATGGAAGGCAAATCTGTAATTGATGTTATAACCAATGTTTTTCAGACGGGGCCTGAAAACTATGGAAAATCAATTCTTGTTAATATTTTCTTTGGGGCATTCTTTGGACGCGTTCTAATCGATACTGGCATTGCAGCAACGTTAATTCGAAAAGTGGTAGAACTTGGTGGAGATAAGCCAAGAATTACAATGTCACTTCTATGTATTGTTACAGCAGTCATATTTACATCTATGACAGGTATCGGACCTGTAATTTCTATCGCTGTTATTGTACTTCCTATTATGCTTTCTCTTGGAATTCCTTCTCCAATTGCTATGTTCTCATTTATGGGTTCTATTATGGCTGGACTCTTTGGGAATATTGTAAACTTTAAGCAGTATCATGCAATCTTCGTGACTGCAAATGAAAGCTTTGCAAATTATGATTATAATACATACTTTAAATTTGGAATGGTAGGACTCATTGTTTCACTGATTGTGGTATTAGTAGTAGCTAATATTGCTATGAACAAAAAGAAAATTTCTCATTCATGGGCAGCCGTTGCAGACGATGGAAATGCTACAGATGCACCAGCTATATCATGGATTTCAGTCATTTTACCAGTAATTGCTGTTATCGCATTTGATATTCCTATTATTTTAGCGTTCATCATCGCTGGTTTATATGCACTGCTTACTTGTGGCAAATTAAAAGGTGGTATTACAAACATTAGTAGAATGCTTTCAAAACAGTTCACAGATGGCGCAATTGATGTAGCTCCAATGATTGGTTTTTTATTAACCTTAGCAATGTTTAATAATGCAGCAAATTATGTAGCACCTTATTTTAAAGCTTTACTTGGAAATGTAATACCTAGTAGTGCATTAATGATATGTATTTTATTTGCTATTTGTACACCACTTGGTTTCTTCCGTGGACCTTTAAATTTAGTTGGATGTGGTGCTGCCATTCTTGCAGTAGTTGTATCAACAGCAACATGGCCAGTTCAATTTTTATATCCACTTTTTGCAGTAACAACAGTTGCTCCTCAACATCTTGATATTACTCAATCATGGGTTGCATGGGGCTTTGGATATACAAAGGTAAGTACAAAAGAATACATGAAGATGTCTATACCAACAGGTTGGATTATAGGTATTATCCTTTGTGCGATTGTATTCGTTATGTATGGACATTTAGTTTAAGTTTAAATTTAAATTATGGATGATCAAACTGACTCCTACATAAATGTAGGAGTCAGTTATTCAAATTGAATCAAGTCGACAAGTGGAAATGGAGGAATAACATGGGTAGAAGAGTTAGAATGGGTATTGATGTAGGTGGTACACATACAAAGGCAGTTGCAATAGATAATGAAACCCATGAGATTATCGGAAAATCATCCGTTAAAACAACACATGATGATAAAAGAGGTGTAGCTGCTGGCGTTGTAGAATGCTTTAAAAATTGCTTGAAAGAAAATAATATTAGCCCAGAAGATGTTGTATTCGTTGCACATAGTACGACTCAAGCAACCAATGCTCTGATTGAAGGAGACGTTGCTAAAATTGGAGTCATTGGTATGGCAAAAGGTGGCTTAGAAGGTCTTCTAGCTAAAAAGCAAACCAATTTAAAAAATATTGATTTAGGAAATAATAAAGAGATTCAAATTAGTAATGCCTTTATTAATACCAAAAAAATGACAGAGGCTTCTGTGAATCAAGTGATTGATGAATTAAAGAAAGAAGGCGTACAGGTTGTCGTACCTTCTCTAGCATTTGGTGTAGATAATGGAGAGCCTGAAAAAATGGTATATGAAGCAGCCAAGAGAAAAAATATACCAGCAACCATGGCATCTGATATCACAAAATTATATGGTTTAACGAGAAGAACAAGAACAGCAGCCATTAATGCAAGTATTCTACCTAAAATGTTAGAGACAGCAAACTCAACGGAGCAATCTGTTAGAGAAGCAGGTGTTAATGTGCCTCTTATGATTATGAGAGGTGATGGTGGCGTAATGGAAATTAGTGAAATGAAAAAACGTCCAGTACTTACCATGCTTTCTGGTCCAGCGGCCTCTGTTATGGGTTCTTTAATGTACTTAAGAGCTTCTAATGGTGTTTATTTTGAGGTAGGTGGAACAACTACCAATATTGGTGTTATTAAAAATGGTCGTCCAGCCATTGACTACTCTGTTGTTGGTGGGCATTCAACTTATATTAGTTCATTAGATGTACGAGTGCTTGGTGTAGCAGGTGGTTCTATGGTTCGTGCCAATAAAAGTGGAATCATCGATGTAGGACCAAGATCTGCTCATATTGCAGGATTAGACTATGCTGTTTATACAGATGAAGAAAAAATTAAAGGCCCACAAGTAGAATTTTTCTCACCAAAACCTGGAGACCCAGCGGATTATGTAGCGATTCGATTAGAAAATGGAGAGAGAATTACCATTACCAATTCTTGTGCAGCCAATGTGCTTGGACTCGTAAAACCAGATCATTT
>JAHLFQ010000014.1 GCA_018883705.1 Candidatus Cellulosilyticum pullistercoris | reverse complement strand
AAATCTAACAGAGCATTTAAAGCAAGCAGACATTGTTATTGCAGCTGTAGGGATTCCAAAAATGATTCAAGGAAATCAGCTAAAAAAAGGAGCAGTTGTTATTGATGTAGGAATTAATCGTGATGAAACAGGTAAGTTATGTGGCGATGTAGACTTTGCAAGTTGTGAAGAGGTAGCTTCATATATTACACCTGTGCCAGGTGGCGTGGGTCCTATGACGATTGCAATGCTTATGCATAATTGTGTACTTGCTGCTAAAAATAAAATGCGTTAGAATGAAGAGGATTATTTGTTAGCAATGAAAGGAGCAGCATTTTGAATTATTTAGTATCATTCGTGTCTCTTGGATGCGATAAAAATTTAGTAGATAGTGAACATATGTTAGGATTACTTAATCAAGGAGGGTTCACTTTAACAGGTGAGGAACAAAAAGCGGATGTTATTGTTGTTAACACTTGTTGTTTTATTGAAGATGCAAAGAAAGAAAGTATTGAAAATATTTTAGAAGTAGCACGTTACAAAGAAGAGGGAAATTGTAAAGCTCTTATTGTAACAGGATGTATGGCACAGCGCTATAAGCAAGAAATTTTGGATGAAATTGAAGAAGTAGATGCTGTCGTAGGAACAACTTCCTATGATAAAATTGTTGAAATTGCAAATGGTATTTTAGAAGCAAAGGGACTTCGTACGCAAACATTTGATTTAATTGATCGTGAAATGTTAGATGAAATGCCACGTATTTTAACAACTGCTGGATATTTTGCATATGTTAAAATTGCCGAAGGTTGTGATAAACATTGTACGTACTGTATTATTCCAAAACTACGTGGTAAATATAGAAGTAGACAAATGGATAAAATCAAAGCAGAGGTCGAAAAGCTTGCTCAGGATGGTGTTTCTGAGATTATCCTAGTTGCTCAGGATACAACAGAATATGGGCGTGACCTTGAGAATGCTTCTTTAGCTAAGCTTTTACGTGAACTTTCTACTGTAGAAGGTATTGAGTGGATTCGTGTTCTTTACTGTTATCCAGAAAGCATTACAGATGAGCTGATTGAAGAAATTAAAACAAATCCAAAGGTTTGTAAATATTTAGATATCCCAATTCAACATGCTGCAGATAATGTATTAAAACGTATGGCAAGAAAGAGTTCTCTTACACAGCTTAAAGAACGCATTGGCAAACTTCGTGATGAAATTCCAGGTATTGCACTTCGTACAACTCTTATTGTAGGCTTCCCTGGTGAAACAGATGAAGAATTTGAAATTCTTTATAACTTTGTTAAAGAAATGAGATTTGACCGTTTAGGTGTATTTACTTATTCTCAAGAAGAAGGTACACCAGCTGCTCAATTTGAAAATCAAATTGATGAAAAAACGAAAGTAAAACGTCGTGATGCAATCATGGCACTTCAACATGGGATTTCTCAAGAACTGACTGCTGAAAAAGTGGGTAAGGTTATGAAGGTGCTTATTGAAGGTAAAATCACGGACGAAGATGTTTATATTGGACGTACGTATCAAGATGCTCCAGATATTGATGGAGAGGTATTTGTTGAATATGAAGGTGAACTCATTTCTGGTGATTTTGTAGATGTACGTATTACTGAAGCAAATGATTATGATTTGATAGGGGAGATTGTAGATGAATATTGCGAATAAGTTAACCTTACTTCGTATCTTTCTCGTTTTTGTCTTGATGGGTGTCATTTGGTTACCATTAGGTTTATCTATGTCTGTTGTCTTATGGGTAAGCTTAGGAATTTTTATTGTTGCTAGTTTCACAGACTATTTAGATGGTCATTTAGCAAGAAAATATCATTTAATTACAGATTTGGGTAAGTTTATGGATCCATTAGCTGATAAAATGCTTGTTGCAACAGCTTTACTTGCTATAGTAGATTTAGGAAATAAAGGGCTTCTTCCTATAGGAACATTACCTGCATGGATTGTTGTTTTTATTATCCTACGTGAATTTATGGTATCTGGTATTCGATTAGTTGCGGCCACACAAAATACAGTATTAGCTGCAAACTATTGGGGAAAATTAAAAACAGTTGTTCAGATGCTTACCATTATCGTCTATTTGCTGCCAATTGAAAATGAATTTTTAAGTATGATTGCAATTTGCTTAGCATATGTTTCTTTGGTGCTTACGTTACTTTCAGGATTCATTTATTTATGGCAAAATAGAAAGGTATTTGAAACTAAGTAAAAAGTAGTCTAGGTATAGTTTATTTATTGAATTTGATTTAAAAAACTGCTGATATATAATCAGCAGTTTTTTATTTAGATGTTAAATTTTATTTTTAGATAAGCTTTAACAAGTTCAATGCATTGTGGACGACTAAGGTGACTTGTATTTAAGCATAAATCATAATTATCCGCATCTTTCCAGTCACGTCCTGTAAAGTAATGATAATAAGCAGCACGTCTTTTATCTATATTCTGAATATAATTCTTGACTTGTTTTTGAGGACATACAGCCAAGTCTTCAACTGTTTTTATACAATCTTCACTTGAAGCATGAACATAAATCCTAAGTACATTGTCTAGATCTTTAAGAATGAAATCAGCACAACGCCCAACAATGACACATGATTCATTTTCTGCAAGTTCTTTAATAATTTTTGCTTGATAGTTAAAAAGATTTTCGTTAGAAATAAAATCATCTCGGTCAGGAGGAATAATTTGACCTTTATAAACTTTTTTTGCAATAGAATGAAGTAATGGATTTTTTGCGGTTTCATCAGCTTGTGCAAAAAGCCTTTCATGAATACCACTGGCATCTGATGCAAGTTTTAACAGTTCACGATCATAAAAGCCAATATTAAATTCTTTTGCAAGCATTTGCCCAATAGCACGTCCACCACTTCCATAACCTCTTGCAATCGTTATCACATAATTTTGCATAAATATCGCCTCTTCAGATAGATAGACCTATTAAATATAATATGCATACGTATGTATTAAAGTGATTAGGTAATAAAATAAAACCATATCATGATCCTTTTGAATGTTTATCAAAAAAGGTAGAAAAGTATCTTTTACTATTGATAAAACTTGTATATAATAAGATAGAAATTTAAATACTGGAGGCTTGTTATGCATTACAACACCATTATAATAGGTGCTGGTCCTGCCGGATTGTTTACAGCTCAAGCACTAGGCAAAAATAAAAAATCTGTTTTGGTACTAGAAAGAAATAAGAGGGCGGGTAGAAAATTACTTATTTCTGGTGCAGGGCAATGTAATTTTACACATGCTGGACCAATTGAGGATTTTTTAGAGTGTTATCATCATCAATCAAAATTTATAAAAAAAGCTCTTTTTTCATTTGATAATGAAAAGACGATGAAGTTTTTTGAAGAGGCAGGTGTACCCTATCAAATCTTCCCAAATCAAAAGGTTTTTCCAAAAAGTATGAAAAGTGAAGATATATTAAATGCTTTACTAAAAGCTTGTCAGGTAGGCAATGTAGAGATTCTATATAATGAACTTGTTACACATATTACTACTTATGATGGTATTTTTACTATTGAAACGGCGTCAGGAACAAGGTATTTTAGTGATCATGTGGTCATTTCTACAGGAGGAAAATCATATGCACAACTTGGTTCTGATGGTAAAGGATATGAGTTAGCACAACAATTAGGACATACCATTATTAATCCCAAACCAGCTCTTACAGATGTCAGGTTTCATTCGAATCCTTATAAAGAGATTTCAGGCGTATCAGTTAAAGAAGTTGAGTTAACCATTTGGAGAGATGAAAAAAAGGTAAAAGCTTATGTAGGAGATCTTTTATTTACTCATAGAGGGATATCTGGTCCTGTCATTATTAACAGTTCTAGATGGATGGAGACGGGCGATTTACTTACTGTTAACTTTTTATATCCAAAAACTTATGAAGAAATCAAGAATTTTTTTAGTGAGCATTTAGCAGATAGAGGAAAAGAGGAAGTAATTACTTTCTTAAAGCAATTTAAACTTCCTAAAAATCTTGTTCAAATGCTATGTCAACAGATAGATGTCGATGAACATACGCCATGTTCACAAATTAATAAAAAAATGAGAGAGTCTATCGTAACTATGCTAACTAAATGTCCTTTTAAAGTAGATGCTTTAGGTGGTTTTCACATAGCTATGGCAACCGCTGGTGGCGTACACTTAAAAGAAGTCAATCCAACAACAATGGAAAGTCGTAAGCAAAAGGGACTTTACTTTGTTGGGGAGGTACTGGATATTGATGGAATAACAGGGGGTTATAATATTCAAGCTGCTTTTTCTATGGCAAACCTTTGTGCTGCACATCTATCCAAAATATAAAGAGAGGAAATATTTCATCATGAAATATTTCCTCTCTTTATATTTTATTAGAGAAGTTATTCTTGATTTGGAAGTGCACTTGCAATCATATGTGCTACTTGTTGAGGAAGCACCTCTAAAGCTTCTTTACTTAGTCCTTTTGTTTCAATCATAGGATGGATTGTGATTTTAACATGAGCTGGTTTGATTTTATTATGATTCTGTTCCATGATCTTATAACTCCCATCAATTGTGACAGGAACAATGGGTATACCTGGTTTTGTTGCTAATTTGAAGCTGGCACTTTTAAATTCTCCCATATGATCACTTTTACTTCTTGTACCTTCAGGAAAAATAACGAGAGAATGACCTGCTTTAAGTGTTTTAATGCCTTCAATAATGGCCCCTGCAGAACCCTTAAGAGTAGAACGATCCATAAAAACACAGTGGATAAGTTCCATCCATTTAGCAACAATAGGAATTTTCTTAGCTTCTATCTTTGAAATAAAACCTTTAGGCATATCAATATAGCCCATTAAAAGAGGAATGTCAAAATTGCCTTGATGATTGCTAATAAATACAACATTACGGTCTTTAGG
>JAHLFQ010000108.1 GCA_018883705.1 Candidatus Cellulosilyticum pullistercoris | reverse complement strand
GCTAAATCATAAAGATGAGTACATAAAAGTTTCTTAGTATCTGCTTCTAAATCTCTATGAGCAAGTGCATCAATAAGTGGATGATTTTGGTTAAGCACTAAGGTAACTTCTTCTTCAGGAAGTCCCATATTCATACCTTGCATATTATACATCTTCATCATTTCTTGCATACGTCTACTTTCTTCTGAAATAAGGAGCATAGAAGCAATGCCTGTTGATTTAAGATTTTCTACAGAAACTTTGAGTTTATCATTATTTAAAGTTTCTTTGAAGAGTGTGCTTAATTTTTCTTCTTGACTCTTATCCGTTGTTTCACCTTTTAAGGCAGAAGAAATATCAGAGTCAATACGTGTAAATTTTACATCATGATGGTCGCGTTCAAGAAGTGAAATAAATGGTGCATCAATAGAGTGTTCTAAATAGACAGCAAGTAAGTCATTTTCCTTAAAGAGTTTAATATATTGGGATTGTTGCTCTTTGTCTGTAATGTAAAAGACTTTATTTTTATTTGTTTCTGCTACTTTTTCAAGATATTCTGAAAGTGTCAGATAGGTATCATCAGTTGTTTTAAAGAGAACATAATCTTTCATCTTATCATTAAACTTACTTTCTTTTAAACAACCATATTTAATAAATGGTGCAATATCATCCCAGAATTTTTTATAGCTTTCATTCTCTTTTTTAGAAAGTGAAATAAGTTTATCAGCCACTTTTTTAGTAATGTAATCAGCAATTTTAGTAACAAAGCCATCATTTTGAAGAAGACTTCTTGAAACGTTAAGAGGTAAGTCAGGGCAATCAATAAGACCTTTTAAGAGTAATAAGAACTCTGGAATAACTTCTTTAATATTTTCGGCTACGAATACTTGATTATTATAGAGTTTAATACGACCTTCTACTGTTTCAAATTCATGAGAAAGCTTTGGAAAATATAAGATACCTTTTAAGCGGAATGGATAGTCCATATTTAAATGAATCCAAAAGAGTGGTTCATTAAAGTCGTGGAAGGTACTACGATAAAAATCCTTATATTCTTCATCTGTACATTCAGAAGGATTCTTTGTATAAAGTGGAGAAACATCATTAATTGGTGCTATTGCACTAGGAGACTCAATATCTTTAGTTTCATCACTTTCAGCAGCTTTTTTTGCTTCTGCTTCTTCATCAATCACATAGATTGGAATAGGCATGAATGAGCAGTATTTTTCAACGGCTTCTCTTAAGGTATAGAAGTTTAAGAAAGTTTCACTTTCTTCATTAACATGTAGTGTAATAGTTGTCCCTCTAGTTGTTCTTGTTCCTTCTGAAATTTCATAGGTAGTACCCCCATCACAGGTCCATTTAATCGCTTCATTACCTTTATAAGATAAAGTATCAATTTCAACTACAGAACCTACCATGAAGGCAGAGTAGAAACCAAGACCAAAATGGCCAATGATTTGATCATCACTCATTTTATCTTTGTACTTTTCTAAGAATTCCTCTGCGCCAGAAAACGCAATTTGTGTAATATACTTTTCAATTTCTTCTTCAGTCATCCCAATACCATTGTCTGAGAAAACTAAAGTTTTATTTGTTTTATTTAAAGTAACTGTTACTTTAAAAGCTTCATTTAATGTATCTGTTGCTTCACCTAAATCACAAAGTTTCTTAAATTTAAGAATCGCATCGCAACCATTAGAAATAAGTTCTCGTGTAAAAATGTCATGGTCTGAATAAAGCCATTTTTTGATAATAGGGAAAATATTTTCGCTATGAATAGATAATGTACCTTGTCTAGACATCATTTATCCTCCTTGTATGAAATAGATTATTTATAATGATAAGTATAAAACGTTATTTTGAAGAAAATATAATGTACTCTTAATATTAGGTAATTTTATCAGGAAGTCAAATAAACTAATGTTTATGTTTAGATTCTGCTTGAAGGATATAAAAAATACCTCCTATGCAAAGTCCCATAGCAATGAGCGAAGTTAAGGTAAGCCAAGATTTCTTAACAATGAAAAGACTTGTTAAGAGCTGAATAACAGTCATAATGAATAACAAAATAAAACTAAGCTGTAATTTACCATAGTTCATTTAAGAAATCCCCTATCTGTTTAAAATGAAATATAAAGCTACTAAATAAATTGATACTTAAATAAAAAGTTTTTAATACGCTCATCCCAAAGATGGTCAGCAGACTGATCTAATGTAAACTCACTATAAGCTGTCCCAGTTGTACAAGTGGTTTGATTATTTTTAAAGGTAATATTGAGATAAAAGGTTGAAACATGAGATGAAATTTGTTGAGTCTTTTCGTTACTTGTAGATAAGACGATTTTAAAATAAGTAGGTAGTTTCGTACCTAGCATAAGTTCATAAATATGCTTGCGTATTTCACCCCATGTGAGGTAATCAGAATAAACCTTTTCAGGATCTTCATTAATATCTTGGAAATAAGGTTTATTACGCTTACCATCTAAAATCATTTTAAAAGCAACGTGAATGGTCACTTCTCGTACCTCAAAACTATCAAATAGGTCCGACTTAAGGAGTTTTGCCATAAATTCTTTTCGATTGCTAATATCAAAAGATTGCATAAAGTAGAACCTCCCTAATAAAATACTTTTTCTAGGCATAAGCCATTTGCAGGAGCCTTGTGGCCTGCTGCACTACGTGTCTTACCTTCAAGTAGCGTCGTAATAGAAGTAGCTTCTCGTGTACCAAGTCCAATTTCAACTAAGGTTCCAGTTAAGATACGCACCATGTGTTGCAAAAAGCCATTACCTTCATAAGTAAAAATGATTTTAGATTCTTCTTGTTTAATATCAATAGATTTGATGGTACGAACAGTTGATTTTGTTTTTGATTTTAAAGAGGTAAAGGCCTGAAAATCATGTTCACCTAGTAATAAATTTGCAGCTGTTCTTATAGCATCTAAATCGAGTTTTTCAGACACATGATAAGCATATCTTAAGCTAAATGGGTCTGGAAAGAAACCATTATCGATGGTATAGACATAGCGTTTGCCTACAACATTATAGCGTGCATGAAAGCGCTCCGATGCTATACCTAAATCAACCACTGCAATATCTTGTGGTAAGTAGGTTCTTAGATACTCAAGGATGTGCTCAAAGTCAATGAAAGAGTGTGTATGAAAGTTACATACTTGTCCTTTTGAATGGACACCTGCATCTGTACGACCAGAGCCAATAATTTGAATATCTTCTTCAAAAAGTTTAGAAAGGACATTTTCTAATTTTCCTTGAATCGTTTTTTCTGGATGCTTTGATTGTCTTTGAAAGCCGTTATATTTACTGCCATCATAGGCAATTATTAATTTATAATTTGTCATAAGTACCTCGTTTTTATTATTAAACACTAAAGTAAATCCATAGATAAAGGATATGCAAAAGCTTGTTTACTTTTAGATTAAGTATAGCATAGGAAAGGTGAGAATTAAATGAAAAGTTCCTATTAAAGGATAGACGAGATTAAATGATAATATACTAAAATGAACAAAATAATATCTGGACATAAAAATGTTCGGAAAATGCTTGACCACTCCATGAACATACGATATGATAAGCAAGTAAAGATGGTTAACATAAATGGAGGGACGCATGGAATTTTTTAAACTCAAAGAAAACGGAACTACTGTAAAAAAAGAAGTCATAGCAGGTATTACTACCTTTATGACCATGGCATATATTTTAGCGGTTAATCCAGATATTTTAGGTGCAGCAGGGATGAATAGACATGGTGTGTTTGTTGCAACAGTTTTATCAGCAGTACTAGGAACTGTTTTAATGGCATTACTTGCAAATTATCCTTTTGCCTTAGCACCAGGGATGGGGCTTAATGCATTCTTTGCTTATACAATTGTTATCAAAATGGGGTATTCTTGGCAATTTGCATTAGCAGCAGTATTTGTTGAAGGGATTATCTTCATTCTTCTTACAATGTGTAATGTAAGAGAAGCATTATTTAATGCTATTCCAAATTGTATTAAGTATTCAATTAGTGCAGGGATCGGATTATTTATTGCATTTGTTGGATTTAAAAATGCAGGTGTAGTTGTAGCAGATGAAAGTACGCTGGTGGCATTAGGAAGCATGATTGAGCCACAAACCGTTCTTTGTATGGTGGGAGTTATTATTACAATTGTTTTAATGAAACGTCAAGTGAAAGGGGCAATGCTTTTTGGAATTCTTATTACTTGGGGATTAGGAATCATTGCACAGTTTACAGGATGGTATGTTGTTAATCCTGAAGCAGGTATGTATTCACTTTTACCTGACTTTTCAGGAACAGATTCATTGTTTGCAGGATTTAATGAAGTAGCATTTAAATTCCCAAGCATGAGTGAAATCTTTGGAAGTGCTGAAAGCATCTTTAATTTTATTGTTGTTGTATTCTCTTTTCTATTTGTAGATTTATTTGATACATTAGGAGCACTTATGGGTGTAGCTAGTAAAGCGAATTATATCAATGAAAAAGGTGAATTACCTCGTATCAAACAGGTATTCTTAGCAGATGCTATTGCAACAACAGCAGGGGCATTAATGGGAACTTCTACAGTAACAACTTTCGTAGAAAGTACAGCTGGAGTTATGGAAGGTGGACGTACAGGACTTACTGCGATTTCGACAGCAGTATGCTTTATACTTGCTTTATTCTTATCACCAATTTTCTTAGCAATACCGTCATTTGCAACCGCACCAGCACTTATTGTAGTAGGTGTACTGATGTTAGATGGTATTTTAAAAGTAGATTTTAGTGATTTATCAGAAGCATTACCTGCGTTCTTAACCATGTCAATGATGCCATTTACAGGAAGCATTGCAGATGGTATTATCTTTGGCGGTATTACGTATGTAATCATTAAAGTACTATCAGGAAAAAGAAAAGATGTAAGCATAGTAATGTATATACTAGCTGTACTTTTCATTATCAAGCTTGCTTTATCATCTTTGATTGCATAGATTAAGTCTAAAAAGTTTTATATAGGAATAGATTTAGAAAAGAGGAATAAGTACCGATTATCTTTAGGAGGGCTTATCCTCTTTTTTATAGTGGTTAAATGGAATTCATTAAACTTATTTGTGTTATTAAGAATGTATGATAAAATAAATAAGAAGAAAAATAATTTTCAAAGAAGGAGGATGTTCGTGAATAATGAGGAGTTCATGCAAAAAATATTTGCAGACTTTAATAGTATAAAAAACTATGATCAAAAGCGTGGTTTTTTAGAAGACTTAAATTATCATGTTGGCCAGATAAAATATTTTTATGATGAATTGACACCTAATCAAACAGGGGATCCATCAACTACTTTTTATAGGCCAAAGCAATTGCCGAAAGTACACCAAATTGCGTATTTCAATTTAACAAGAGGGTTTCCTAAAGAACTCTATGGTGGCCACTGGTGTTACGTATTTAAATATTTTAAAACAAAGTACATAGTTATTCCAACCACTTCCGTTAAACCTGATTCCTTACCACCAGATAAAGAATTTCAAATGGACATAGAAGTTAAAAATTTTACAAATCACTACATAACACGTTTGCAAATCGGAGATATGCGAACAGTGGATATTCAAAGATTATATCCATCTAAAGGTTTTTATGATGTCATGACAGATAAACAACATATTATAGATAATATTAGTAGAATCTTACTAAAGTAACTTAATATAAAAGTAAGAATAGAATAAAGCATAATATAAACACCCCCCTCCTAGATTTTAAGGAGGGGTTTTGTTATGTATTAAAGATATATGCTATAGTAAAAAGCGGCTAGATAGAGAAGATAGAAGGCTAATTCAACATTTTTTCATATAATGTTCATCAAATCATCACTTAAGGATTTTATGATAAAGACAGTTAAGGAAAAGGCGCATAAGGGAGGAATAAATAATGAACGAACAAAATATTCAAAATGAAGAATTTATACAAAGTGAAATGATTGAAGATAGAGTGATCCCAGCAATGGTAAGAGTAAAAGAGAAGAAAAAGAAAGGGAAAGGTATTGTTATTACGTTAGCCGTTGCACTGGCATCTTTTGGTGCAGGAAGCCTCTATACATCTTATAGCTGGATTCAAGATCAAAAAACTCAATTATCAAATCAGGTGACAAACCAATCTAATACGAATAAGCCAACTACTAATGTTAGTCAGACATCTGCGATAACATCAGGCAAGAGTCTATCTGTAGCAGAGGTAGCTAATCTTGCAGCAGATTCAGTAGTAGAGATTACGACAGAGTCTGTTGCAAATGACATGTTCATGAGACAATATGTTACAGAAGGTGCAGGAAGTGGTGTTATTATTAGTGAAGATGGATATATTGCAACTAATAACCATGTTATTGAGGGAGCATCAAAGATTGTAGTACGTTTAACAGATGGTAAAGAATATGAAGCAAAACTTATTGGAACAGATACTCAAACAGATGTAGCAGTTATAAAAGTTGATGGTGTTACCTTACAACCTGTTACATTAGGTGACTCAGATGCAATAGGTGTAGGTGATACAGCAATAGCTATTGGTAATCCACTTGGGGAATTAGGTGGTACAGTGACAAATGGTATTATCAGTGCACTAGATAGACAGATTGTGCTTGAAAATCAAACAATGACATTACTTCAAACTAATGCAGCTATTAATCCAGGTAATTCTGGAGGGGGACTATTTAATGACCAAGGACAACTTATTGGTCTTGTAGTGGCTAAATCTTCAGGATCAAATGTAGAAGGTCTAGGCTTTGCGATTCCAGTTAATGTAGTAAAAGAGGTAGTAGAGTCTATTATTAACGTAGGATATGTACAAGGAAGACCAGTGCTTGGAGTAAGTGTGATAAGTGTTGATTCAGCACAACTTGCTTATCAATATGGTTTAAACCAGTTAGGAGTTTATGTGGCAGGACTTACTGAGGGAACAAAAGCTGAGGCAAGTGGTTTACAAGTAGGAGATTGTTTAATTGCAGTAGACGATACACAAATTAGTAGTACAAGTGACCTAACTAAGATTCTTCAATCTCATGAAGTAGGTGACAAAGTGAGTGTCATGGTTTCAAGAAATGGAAAGATGATTACACTAGAAGTTGAACTATCAGAAAGTAAACCAACTGCAGCATCTTCTAATGAATCTGATAGCCAAAATACGACTAAAGACAGTAACTCAAATCAAATACCTAATATAAGTAATTTTTTCGGTGGTAGTAACTAAAGAATAGATGATAAATGCTAAGAGATAGACTTTAAAGTAAAAAAATAGCTAATCCTAAAGTCTATCTTTTTTTGTATGTTGTGTATACCCCCTTTCAGAACTTTACAAAAGTTGCTAAAATCTAAAGAGAGGAGGAGAGAGGATGTATAAAATATTAGTAGTTGATGATGAAAAAATGATTAGAGAACTCATTAAGAAGTATGCTACCTTCGAAGGACACGAAGTTTATGAAGCTTGTGATGGTATGGAAGCGATTGAAAGATGTAAAGAAGATACCTTTGATGTGATTATCATGGATGTCATGATGCCGGAATTAGATGGTTTCTCAGCATGTAGTGAGATTAGAAAATTCTCCGATACACCAGTTATTATGCTCTCTGCTAGAGGTGAAGAGTATGATCGTATCCACGGCTTTGAAATTGGTGTGGATGACTATGTCATTAAACCTTTTTCACCTAAGGAGCTTATGATGCGCGTTCAAGCGATTATGAAGCGCAGAGAAGGTCAAGAAAAAAGTATGATGAATAAAAATGTCGTTAAGTTTGATACACTTATTGTGGATTTTGATGCAAGGCAAGTTAGTATTGATGGAAAAAATATCGAGATGACACCTAAGGAGTATGAATTATTCTTTTATATGGTAAAAAATAGAGGAATTGCCTTATCAAGAGAGAGCTTAATTAGTAATGTGTGGGGATATGATTATTATGGTGATGATCGTACCTTAGATACACATATCAAACTACTTCGTAAAAGTTTAGGGGACTATGCAAGTCGTATTGTCACTTTAAGAGGAGTTGGCTATCGTTTTGAAGAAAAATAAATTAAGTATACGATGGCAACTTTTTGGTTATTTAGCAATACTAATTGGGGCCCTACTGATTGTTTTATGGCTTTTTCAAATTGTATTTATGGATAGTTTTTATAAAACGATTAGAAAAAATGAAGTCATTGAAGTAGGAGAAGTAATAGAAAAAAATATTAATAATCCTAATATCTTTTCCATCATGGATACATTAGCTGAGCGAAGAGATGTAGATATTATATTAACTAATATAATAGGAGAGACTCGGTATAGTAGTCCAAATAAGCAAGGAAACCGTACCATTTTTAGGCTTGGGCAATTAGAATACTGTTATCTTGGGCTCAAAGCCAGGGAGGCTGGTGGAGAGATTCTTTATTGGGATAATGAAAGTAAGTGGACAAATCAGTTTGATATGCAAGTCTCATTTATGCAAGGACATAATGTTCAACTTAGGAATAGTAAAGATGATGCAGTTATTTTAACTAAAATTATTACCTACCAAAATGCCGAATATATTTTGATGGTAAATACCCTAGTTTCTCCCGTTAATGCCACAGTCAGTACGATTAGGAAGCAACTTCTTTATGTAACACTTATTATGCTTATATTAGCTTTTTTACTTTCTATTTTTATAGCTAAGAAGATTGCAAATCCTATTATTAAAATTAATGATACTGCAAAGGCGTTAGCACGCTCTAATGAGGAAATAACCTTTGATGGTAAAGGTTATAGGGAGATTTCAGAACTCGCAAATACGCTAAGCTATGCCTCCTCAGAACTTACTAAAACAGAAAGTTTTAGAAGAGAACTTATTGCGAATGTTTCACATGATCTTCGTACACCACTTACCTTAATTTGTGGTTATGCAGAAATGATGAGAGATTTACCTGGTGAAAATAACCCAGAAAATACGCAAGTTATTATTGATGAAGCTACAAGACTTACAGCATTAGTTAATGATATGCTAGATTTATCTAAGCTACAAGCAGGTACACAACAATTAGATTGTAAAGTATATAATTTAACGTTGAGTATTGAAGAAATCATGAGGCGTTATGTTGCTTTAACAGAGAAAGAGGGATATCAGATTACCTTTGACTATGATGAAGAAGTAAAGATTAATGGAGACGCTTTAAAGATCTCTCAAGTTGTATATAATCTCATTAATAATGCCATTAATTATACGGGTAAAGATAAAAAAGTTGCAGTAAAGCAAAAAATAGTTGATAATAAAGTACGTATTGAGGTAACAGATACAGGAGAAGGCATTGCAAAAGAAAACTTACCTTATATCTGGGATCGCTATTATAAAGTTGACAAAACACATAAAAGAGCAGCTATAGGAACAGGCTTAGGCCTTTCTATCGTACAAAATATTTTAGAGGCACATAATGCAACTTATGGTGTGGAAAGTGAACTTCATAAAGGCAGTACATTTTGGTTTGAAATGAAAAGTATTATGTAAGAGTAAGAAAAATAAACATTAAAAAATATTTTAAGGTAAAAAAGGAGAAGAAAATGAAATTATTCAAAAAAATAATAGCTGTTTTAGCTATTGCAACAATGAGTTTAGGTATGGTAGCATGTAGTAATCAAAAAGCAGGTACTGAATCAACTGATCAAAAAAATGATGAAACAATTATTGCAAAGGTAGAAGATGTGCCTATCTATAAAACAGTTTTAGATAATGAAATGGCATATATGGATTATTACATGCAAATGTACTATGGTACAGACTATACAAGTAATGCAGATGTAATGGAGCAATATTATGCCTATAGAGATAGTGTGGTACAATCACTTATTGAAGCGGAAGTTCTAGTACTTAAAGCAAAAGAAATGGACGAGATTCAAGTAACAGATGATGAAATTAATGAAGAGCTTGAGGTAACAAAAGCGAATTTCTCAACAGAAGATGAATTTAATACGGCATTAGAACAAAGTGGTATGACATTAGATGAATTTAAAGAGAATATAAAGAAGAATTTGCTTGTAACAAAGCTTATCGATCTTTATGCTAACAACGCTGAAGTAACGGATGAAGAAATTAGTGAGTACTACAACACAAATATTGCAAACTATACAACACAAGCAGGTGCAAACCTTTCTCATATTCTTGTAGATTCAGAAGAAAAAGCAAACGAGGTTCTTGAAAAATATAACGCAGGGACAAGCTTTGAAGATTTAGCTGCTGAGTATGGAACAGACGGTACTAAAGATAATGGCGGTTCTTTAGGATATATACCTTATGAAACAACTCAATATGATGCAGATTTTATGGCAGGTGCTAAATTATTAGGTGAGGGAGAGGTTTCTAAGCCAGTTGAAACACAATTTGGATGGCATATCATTAAAGCAGATGGGATTCAAAGTGAAGATGTTGTTCAACCTTTAGAAGAAGTAAAAGATAGTATTAAAACAGCCATTCAAAATGATAAAGCTGAACAAGAACTTATTGATAAGCTAGTAGAATGGAAAAAGGAATATAATATTCAAATCTTCGAAGAAAACTATAAAACAGAAGATACAACAGATGCGGCAGAATCAACCAATACAGAAGATACAACAGACGCCTCAGAATCAACCAATACAGAAGATACAACAGAAACAACAGAATCACCAAATACAGAAACAGCTAGTCCAGAAGCATCTACAGGTACATCTAACTAAATAGTAGATAATAGATGTTAGAATAAATGAGACTAAAGAAAAGACTACAGTATGTTATACAGACTGTAGTCTTTTTGGATTTTATTCTGTTTTAGAAGATGCAGCTTCATCTAAAGATAGTTTATTAGCACCTATACAGGTAGGTTCAAGCCCAGAAATAGTAACATTTTTATTAACTTGTGCTTCATAAGTAGAGGCTTTCATGGTTTCAGCTAAATCAAAACCAGTCATTTCTTTTACAGATTCCATAACGGTTGCCATAGTGCTAGAAACTGTTTTTGCCACTGAAGTAGCACTATTACCATCGCCATTACCATCCATAACAATAATTTTTTCAATGCGTGACATAGGTTCAGCCACATGCTTAGCCACCTCAGGAAGAATACTAACAAGCATTTCCATTTTACCGGCATCATTGTATTTAGCATAAGCTTCAGCTTTCTTTTCCATAGTTTCAGCTTCAGCAAGCCCTTGCATTTTGATGGATTCAGCTTCAGCTAATCCTTTTTGCTTAATAATCTCAGCTTCAGCAAGCCCTTGTAATTGAATTTGTTCAGCTTGAGCTTTTGCTTGAAGTTTGAGTGCCTCAGCCTCAGCTGCTGCTTGTAATTTACGTGCTTCGGCTTCGGCAGCAGCTTGAAGTTTAAGGGCTTCAGCACGTGCTTGGGCTTCAGCTATTTCCTTATATTTTTCAGCTTCTGCATTAAGCTGTTCTTTAGCTTTTTGCGCTTCAGCAGGTTTGATCATGGTTTCAAGAAGTTCTTTTTCTTTTCTTTCAGCTTTCTTTTGAGCGAGTTCAATATTTTTCTGTTCAGTAACGATAGAGATTTGAATTTTTTCTGTTTCAACATCTTTTAAACGTTGTTGTTTAAGTACTTCAGCATCCATTTCGGTATCAGTGATTTGCTTTTGGGTAATATTTCTTTGGATATCATAAGCAGCATCGGCATCTGCCTTAGCAGCAAATTGTTCTTTTTCGAAGGCAAGCTGTTTGATATTTTTAATTTTATTAGCTTCAGCAATAGCTGTTTCTGCTTCAATAGAAGCTGTTTGACCAAGTCTTTGAGCTTCAGAAGTTTTGATTTGAGTTTCTTTGTTAGCTTCTGCAACAGCAATCTGTGCATTTTTCTTAACTTCAGCAATACGAGCTTCACCTAACGCCTTAAGGTAGCCATTGTTATCGGAGATATCTTTAATTGTTAATGTTTTAATCTCAAGTCCCATTTCGGAAAGGTCAGTACCAGCTACTTCATGAACTTTAGCACCAAAACTTTCACGGTCATTATAAATTTCTTCAACTGTTAACTTGGAGATGATTTCACGGAGTTTTCCTTCCAGTACTTCACGAGAAACATCACTAATAATTTTAACGGTTTCAGATTCTTTTGTTGCACTAAACTGCTCAATTGCAGCTAGAATAGAGTGTTTATCATTGCGAACCTTAATAACAGCAACACCATCTGTATTAATTGGTACACCTTGACTTGTCATGGCACCATTGGTACGAACATCAAGTTTCATACTTTCTAAAGAAATAGAATCAATGCGTTCTAGAAGGGGTATAACAATACCACCACCACCTGTAATGACACGCTTTTTTAATCCAGTAATAACAGCAGCTTTATCTTGGGGGATTTTTTTCCACATACTTAGAATAATAGCAACAATAAGAAAAATACCAAGTACGATTCCAATAATTCCCCAAGGGATTCCAGTAAGATTTTCCATATGTATAACGCCTCCTTAATATATAATAGTTTTATTATACTATAATTTTAGGAATATTATATCACTTTATATTATTTTGATAAAATATAAGATTATCAGAGGGATAATCTTTATGATTTATCAAAAAATCTCCATAAAATAATGGAGATTGATAGAGTATGAGGGATTAAGTTGTTAATGCATGTTTAAAAAGTAAGTAGGATCATCAGAGACGATAAGAAGTGTATCTTTCATATCAATTACTTTTACATAGGTACCTTGTTTAATATAGTGATCGCTTTGAGCAGAATAAGTAATTTTACCTACTTTGGTATTAAGAGAAACACTACCTATACCACCTTCGAATATAGTAACAATCACTTTACCTTCAAGACCGATAATATCAATAGGAGTTAATGTTTCACTATCTATTTTACGAAGTTTTGAAAGTAAGAGTTTGGTTAAGTAGGACAAAATAAGCCCTGAAAGGAGGGATAAAATAAGGTGGCTATGTACATGTGAAATAGTGGTAATTCCCATACCGCCAAACCCAACTAAAAAGGCGCATACTTGAAGTGGGCTGAGGGGAAGAATACCCGGCAGAATATCAAAATGAATATCAAAGAAGGTGAGACCCTGAAATAGGTCGCTTATCCCATCTAATACTAAACTAAGTAGTAGGGCGATGAGTCCAATGCTTAAACAATACCAATAGATTGTAATCATGAGTTCTCTCCTTTAAATAATATAATTAAATGATTTTTATATAATTATATGATAATTATATAAAAATGTAAATTGAGTGAAAAATTATTAGGTATTAAAGTTAAAATATGGTAATATAAATAGGATAATAGAATAACAATTTTAAATAAGTTGAATACAGGGTGATGGGGATGAAACAAAATACAATAGAAAGAGCAAGAAGAAGGCAAAAAAGAATGCTACAAGAGGTAATCATTCTTATTGCAGGGTTACTTAGTTTATCTATAGTTGTTAAAGGGGTTATAGGATTTGTAAAAAATCACAATGAAGAAGTACAAGTTTTAAGTAAGGTGAATGAAAAGAAGGACAAAAGTCATTTAGATTATAGTGAGAGTAATAGTGCAATTGTTCCGAATGAGGGAACCGTTGCTGTTACGAAAGAAGATTTATCAAGGGGTAATCTGATTCTTGTTAATAGTGAAAATCCTATTCGCGCTTATGATGAAAGCAACCTTGTCTCTATTGCAGAAAATAATGAGGGTGCTTATCAGATAAAAGATAAATCTCTTTTTCTTAATAAAGAAGCTATGAATGCACTAAATGAAATGTTAAAGGATTTTAAAAAAGTTAAAGGAAACAATGAAGTAATTATTATAAGTGCTTATAGAGATTTTTATGCACAAGAGAAAATACATTATGAAACGATGATCAAGCAGGGAGTAGAACATGCAAATAGCTATGTTGCAAAGCCAGACCATAGTGAACACCATACAGGATTAGCTGTTGATTTAGGAATTTATCACGAAGATGGGACAAGTAGTGAATATGATGGCACAGGGATTTATAGTTGGATTAATGAGAATTGTTATAAATATGGATTTATCCTAAGATATCCAGGTGAAAAGAAAGATAAAACAGGTATAAGCGAAGAACCTTGGCATTTTAGATATGTAGGAAAGATACATGCTACTATTATGCATGAACTTAACTTATGTCTTGAAGAGTATATCGTCTACTTAAAGAATTATTCGTATTATGTTAATCCAGGACAAGGGATTATAGAGGAAAGTAAAAATTATTCTATTTATTATATACCTGCAGAAGGTGATATCACCTATATACCTGTTCCTGAAAGTAAGCCCTATACTATTTCTGGAAATAATAAAGATGGATTTATTGTAACTGTATTAATAAGTTAAATAGGTACTAATAATAAATGATAAGACTTCTTTATTTGAGGCTATAGAAATAAGGTTTTATTGACAAAGCGGTTAACAAACTATAATATGCTAATATATAAAATAAAAATAGTATTAACAAAAGAGGCTAGAAAATGAATCGTTTAGGTCAATTTAAATCAGATTGGATTAGATACAGTGATTATGAATTACAAGAAGATACGAGAGGTGCACTTTATATAGTACCTACCCAGACGAGTGAGTTTACAATTTATAACCCATTTGAGGTAGCCGATGAGATTGTATTTGATTTATTAGAGCTAGGGGATGAAGCATTAAAATATGGAGAAAATACAGAAATTCTTTATGAAAAATGCATTTTATTTGCCAAAAAATATGGGTTATTAGGGCTGATTACATCTAGTGTTTATAATAGACATATTGCAGGAGAGCAGCAGGTACTTTTTGTAGAAGGTAATTTATTAGATCAAACGGGCACTATGGCTGTAGATCAATATATGAGATACTTTTTTCCATTTTCAGATGAAGAAGAGATTTATGTAAGGAAAACACATAAGGAAACAATTGTTTTTAAGGCAGAGGATTCACCTAAATTTTATGGTAAGCGTTCACTGATATTAGATTTGGTTTTCTCGAGATTTTATGCTGAACGGGTAGATTGGCTTATTCATTTTTCAAAGAATATTGCTGCTCATTTTAATCAAGTATTAATTTATAGAAAAAGTAGATTGACAGATGATGTTACTGTATTAGCAGGGAAATTTAAAGCTGAAAAAATAGGACTAACTGTGACAATGAAAGAAAATGCTACACTTTCATGGGAAGTTGACGCCTTGAAGACGGCTATTGAGATCTTATATGCTTTTAAAGTGACAGATAAAGAAAGTATTTTAAATCGTTGTGTGTACTGTCATAAAATATTTGAAGCAAAATCTAATAGAGAGAAGTATTGTTCGTTTTCTTGTAGAAATTGCGCAAATGTTATTAAAAGTAGACAGCGAAAGAAAGAACAATTACAAAACCAAGTTTACAATAGTATACAAAACGATTAAAATAGTTAAAGAGACAACAATAGATGAAAGAGTGATTTAAAATGAAAGTTGGCATTTTTGACTCAGGAGTAGGTGGCATCACAGTATTAAAAAAGGCAATGGAATATTTACCAGCAGTGGATTATATTTACTATACTGATAATTTACACGTACCTTATGGCACAAAGCCAAAAGAAGAAGTATATGGTTATGTTAAACAAATTGTAGACTTTTTAATAAAAGAAGGGGTAGATGTTATTGTAATTGCTTGTAATACAGCAACTTGTATTGCTGTCCAACGATTACGTGAACAAACTCAGATTCCGATTATAGGAATGGAACCAGCTGTTAAGCTCGCATTAGATGATAATATAGAAGGAAAGATACTTGTAACAGCTACACCACTCACTTTAACTACAGATAAGTATAAAAATTTAGTTGAACATACAGATACTAATCATCGTACAGTTTCTTTACCCCTTCCAGAATTGGTTCAGTTTGCGGAGGAAAGAGATTTTAATGAAGAGAAACTCTGTGCTTATTTTGCAGAGAAGTTCAGTCAATATGACTTAAATGAATTTAGAGGTATAGTATTAGGTTGTACTCACTTTGTTTATTTTAGAAAATATTTAGAGAAGATCTTACCAGCTCATATGAAGATTTATGATGGCAATGATGGAACGGTTCGTCATCTAAGAGAATGTCTTTTATTAAATGACAAGCCTATAAAAGATTTACAACAAAAAGCAACAACACATGTAGAATTTTATTATTCAGGGAAAAAATGTGAGTCGTTAGATATACTTGAAAGTTACTTAAAGCTAGTATAAACATAATTTATGTTTATACTAGCTTTTTATGAGTTCTTAACGATTTAATGGAAGGATTTCATCTAATTTAATGATTATTTTAAGTCATAAATTTGCAAATTAGAGTTATAAGTGTTAGACTAAGAAGATAAAAGTATGTATCATCTATAAATCTATCTATGGCAGACATAGTATAAACTCAAGTATTTCACTGTAAACACCTTTATATTTATGATATAGCAAAATAATTCATATTGAGAAGAAACGTACATTGAATATTTAAAAAATGACAATTTTACTAACAACATAGGTGGAAGATACTAGGAGGATTTAGAATGAAAAATAAAAAACAGGTACTATTAGCTGTAATAGTAGCCGTTGTTGTGTTAGGAGCTTTATCAGTAGGAATTTATTATTATATTAAGGAAAATACTACAGTTAAAGTACAAGAACGTGTTCAAAAAGTGTGTACGCTTGAGGACGTTTCAAAAATTGAATTTAAAGAAAAGGATTTAGTGATTATAGAAAAAGAAGCAAACACTTGGTATAATCCAGAATTAACTTACTTAGAATATGATAATGAATTAATTTCTGAGTGGTTACAGACTTTGCAAACCGCTGAAACTGTAAAAATAGTTAAAAATGTAGAAGATGAGTCAGTTTATGGCATTAATGAACAGTCAACAATGATTACTGTTTACGACAATATGAATAATAGTGAAACATTACGTATTGGGAATGCCAATATTGATGAAGAAATCATATATATAAAAAATGATAAAGATGAAGTACTTTATATGATTCCATATGAAGTAGGACAAAAACTTCTAACCCAACCTAATACTTTTGTTAAATACGATAATAAGT
>JAHLFQ010000107.1 GCA_018883705.1 Candidatus Cellulosilyticum pullistercoris | reverse complement strand
CTTCCATAATGTTCTAGTATGCCCCTGTACACCATCAGCACCACTTACCACTAAAATGGCATAATCTAATACTTGAAGTGTCCTTTCCATTTCAGCCGAAAAATCTACGTGGCCTGGTGTATCTAATAAAGTAATTTGTGTATCTTCTAGCTCCAACATAGCTTGTTTGGAAAAAATAGTAATACCTCTTGCCCTTTCAAGTTCATAAGTATCTAAAAAGGCATCTTGGTTATCCACTCTTCCTAATTTTCGAATTTTACCGCTTAGATAAAGCATACTCTCTGATAATGTCGTTTTGCCAGCATCTACATGTGCTAATATTCCAATGACTAATTTTTTCATACGCTATTTCAAATCCTTTATTTTTATTGTCTATTTCTCTCTCTTCTTATTCTTATCATAATATATTAATAGTATCATTTACAATCCATATCGATGATACACTATTTATAGGGATAAATTTATACAAAATAAAAGCCAGCTTACGCTGGCTATATCAAACTATTCTGCTATTTCTAGATTTACCTGCTCATTATCTTCTTTTGGTAAATATAACTTTAATTTGTCAATTCTCTTTTCCTCTACACTTACCAGTTCAAAAATTAGACTGTTGTATTCTACTTTTTCATTACTAGCTTCCATAGGTATATATCCTAGTTCATCAATAATCAATCCAGATACTGTATCAGAAATATCTGTATCAATTTCCAAATTCAATTTATTATTAATTTCATCAATAGAAACCAATCCATCTATTAGATAAGTGTAATCATCTATCTTATCAATATGAGGACCACTTTTATCATATTCGTCTTCAATATCTCCCATCACTTCTTCTACTAAATCCTCAATCGTTACCACCCCAGAGAATTCTCCATACTCGTTAATTAAAATGGCAAAATATTTTTTTAGATGTTGCATTTCTCTAAAAAGTTCATCAATATTTTTACTTTCAGGTACTAAATATGGCTTATGTAGAATAGCTCTAATATCAATTTTTTCAAAACCAACTCTCTTAGCTTCTCTAAGCAAATCTTTTATATATAATACGCCAATGATGTTATCAATATCTTCCTCATAAACTGGAATTCTTGAATACTTCATTTCGAATAACTCTTCAAAATACTCTTCTCTTGGCTCTGAAATATCTATTGCAAACACCTTAATTCTAGGTGTCATAATTTCTCTTGCAAGTTTATTATCAAACTCAAAAATGGAATTAATCATTTCCTGTTCTATGTTATTAAAAACGCCTTGCTCTTTACCTTGTTCTACTAAAGATCTTATCTCTTCTCTTGAAACCAATTCTTCAAGATTTTCTGACTTCATACCAAATATTTTCAATGTCAAATTAGTTGAAAATGTCAATAACTTTACAAATGGAGAAGCTATTTTTGCTACAAACACAATTATATTTACTGAAAACATACTAAAAGTCTCAGCTTTTTGAAGTGCTACACGTTTAGGAACAAGTTCACCATATACTAGAGTAAAGAATGATAAGATTATCGTCACTAGTACAAATGAAATCTGCTGTGTATAAGGTATATTCAGAAAAGCTAATGATTCTGCAAGTCTCTGAGAAATACCTGTTGCTGCTGAGGCACTCGCAAAAAATCCTGATAAAGTAATCGCTACTTGAATAGTTGACAGAAATTTTGTCGGTTCATCTAAAAGCTTTAATATAAGTTGTGCCTTCTTCTTTCCACTCTCTGCAAGCATGAGCATCTTACTTTTGTTTACTGATACAAGTGCCATCTCTGCTCCTGCAAAAAAAGCATTGATCATCGTTAACACTAGAAGTATCAAAATTTGCATCATTATATTAGTCGCGTCAGGGTCTGGATCCATAATTCAATTCCTCCAATTTTTATATTTTGGCATTAATTATATCATATTCTATTTGACTAATCAAACTTTTTATATGAAATACTAATCATTCTATATAAATCTACTCAAACTTGGTACTTTCACTTTTCTAACTCTATTTGGTTGATTTTATGATTTCTATTTCGTATTTTTAGATTCATACAAACATTTTTCTCTATTATTTGACATTTTGTATTTGTCAAGCAACACTATTTGTTGTATAATACCAACAAGTAAATATTTTCAGAAAGGTTGATATTCAATGATTTTAAAAAAATATGAATTCATATTTATGTACATCATTTTTATACTCTCCTTAATTTTAACCATTTACTTAGCACCTTATTTTCCTATCTACATTGTATAATACAGTTCGCACTATTGATATAGTTAACATAGCATTTTATAAAAGTCTAGTATACAAAAATTGCATACTAGACTTTTAACTTTGTTATCTTATTGTACTAGAAAGGTCCATAGCCTATTAATATCGCACTAAAAATAAATATAACTTGCACTACAAGCAAAATTCCAAAAAGAGGTAAGAAAAATCTGTAATACTTATTCACTGGAATTTTAGCTAGAGAACAATATATTAAGATCATACCTGTTGGCCATAACAGGTTAGAAAGACCATCTCCTAATTGGAATATTAATACGGCAATCTGTCGATTCATTCCAATTAAATCACTAATAGGAATCATAATTGGCATAGACGTTGCAGCTTGAGCACTTCCAGAAGGAATAAGGAAGTTTAATAACATTTGGAATACTAACATACCCAAACTACTTACATAGATGCCTAATTCACCTAATACAGAGGCAAATGAATTGATAATGGTATCTAATATATTTCCTTTATCAAGAACAACTAATATTCCCCTAGCCATTCCTACTACCATTGCTGGCATTGCTGCTCTTTCAAAACCAACAACAAAGAGTTCAGAAATCTTATTCAAACTAAATTTATTAAATAGACCAGCAAGTACAGCTACAATCAAAAATACTGCACCAAATTCATTGATATACCAGCCCCATCTAGTTACCCCTATGATAATAGTTAGAATCCCTATAAATAATGTAACTAAAGCTAAGATTCTACCTACGGTAAACTTAGTCGCTAACCTTTCTTCATTTAAAGCAAGATCTCCAACTTCGATTCCGGCTACAAGGCTTTTTGATGGATCTTTTTTTACTTTATTGGCGTATAATAATACATAAACGATTGTTATGGATGTCATAATGATAAGTATGATCACTCTAAAGCCCATACCTGAACCTAATGGTAATTCTGCAAATCCTTGTGCAACACCTACTGTAAAAGGATTGATTGTAGCTGATGCAAACCCTACACCTACTGCTATTAATGACATACCAAGTCCAACAACTGTATCATAACCTAATGCGATAGCTAGACTTACAAAGATAGGAACAAATGCTATCATCTCTTCATAGGAAAAGGTTCCAGTAGATGCCCAAGCTGATACCACAATCATTATTAGCACGATACATACCTTTGATAAGGCTGGTTTTTTCTGTGTGAGTCTAACCATTGATGCGATACTTGCATCCATAGCTCCTGTTTGTACGATAACATGCAAGGAGGCACCTATTATAAAAATGAAGAATATGATTTGAGCACTATCAATCATACCTTCTACGATGCTTAAAAACATATCAAATAGTCCTACTGAGGTGGATTTGATATAATGAAATGAATCTGCAATGATCATACTTTTACCTGTGGCTGCATCTAATGTAACATCATATTGCCCAGCAGGTATTAGGTATGTAGCTACAGTTGCTAAAATGAGCATGAACGCTAAGATGACAAATGTATGTGGAAATTCTTTTTTCTTTTTTATTTCTTTTTCACTTTTATTATGTAACATATTTTACCTCTTATACTTTTTTATTGTCATTTATTAAGTCTAAGTTTATATTGATTCTAAGTAATTCATAGCGAGTTGTATATGTAATTTTGCCCCTATAGCTAGAGCCTCTTCATCAAAATCAAATTTAGGATGATGCATAAGATGAACAAATCCTTTTTCTTCATTTCTAGCGCCAATCATCATCATCACTCCTGGTACTTTTTCTACATAAAACGCAAAATCCTCTGAGCCCATACTGGGTTTATCTAATATGATAACATTTTCTTTTGTTACTACTTTTTCTACAACTTCCTCTGCAAATGTTGCTTTTTTGATATCATTAATTAATGGTGGCACGCCAGGGATTATATTGATTTTATATTTTCCACCTGCTTCCTCTGCCACATGTTTTACAATATCACAAATTCTCGTTTTTACTTTAGCTCTTACTTCATGAGAAAGTGTACGAATGGTTCCTTTTAACTTGGCACTTCCTTGAATCACATTACTTGCTGCGCCTGAATTAAATGCTCCAATGGAAACAATGAGGGAATCAATAGGATCAAATTCTCTACTTACCATAAATTGAATATCGTTATACACTTTAACTGCCATTGAAATGGCATCGATACATTTATGAGGAGTAGAAGCATGGCCACCTATCCCTATCATCTCAATTTCAAAATCATCAGAAGACGCCATAGCAGCTCCTTTTTTGATGGTTACTGTTCCCGTAGGATATTCAGTTGTTAAGTGTAGTCCAAAAATGGCATCTACATCGTTCATCACGCCATCTGCCATCATATTTTCGGCACCTGAATTTGGCCCTTCTTCTTCTGGTTGAAAAATGAATTTAATATTTCCCTTTATTTCATCTTTATATTGAGCTAATACCTTAGCCGCTCCTAATAACATGGCCGTATGGCCATCATGCCCACAAGCATGCATCTTTCCATTATAAACAGATTGATAACATGTATTATTTTCTTCTTTAATCAAAAGTGCATCCATATCCGCTCTTAAAGCAACTGTTTTTACAGAGCCACCGTTTTGTCCTCTTAAAATACCTACTACACCTGTTATACCCACACCTGTTTGAACTTCCAGTCCCCATTTTCTTAATAAATCTACAACAATCCCAGCCGTTCTCTCTACTTCTGAACCCACTTCTGGATGCATATGAAAATCTCTTCTTAGATCAATAATTTCTTGTTTTATGCTATCTACTGTGTCAAATATTTCTTGAATATTCACCTTGTAATCCTCCATTGATTGCTATGTATAAAATAGAACTCTCGTTATAATATATGAATGATTATACATGATGATGATTATTTTTGCAATCAAATTCTTGTCTTAAAAATTAAATTTTTCAATTTGTTCTATTACAATCTAGCTTTTTATACAAAATATCTATTCATTACAAAAAGCCTAATACAACCGCTGATCTAAACTTTTTAACAGTTTATCTCATTGGGTTCTATTAGGCTTTTATGTTATATTCCTATTACTATGTCTTTTAACTTTGTGATTAAACTATTTGACTTGTTGCCCATTTACAAAAAGTTTAAAACCATTTGTTTCAACCTGATTTAAGTCACCTTTGAATTCAGTAAGATAAGAATCTCCTGTGAGTATCCACTTACTACTATTATCTAATGTTACTTGAGTTGTTCCTGACATATTCTCAGTATTTATTGAACCTTTAAATTGTGTGCCTTCCTGTAGTGTTAGATCCAATTTAGAAAGATCATCTACACGAATTTTACCACTCATCACTTGATTGGTTGCAATAAAGGTACAGTCCCCGCCGTTACTGCCTTGTGTGCCCCAACCTCTTGAACTTGTATTTCCAGATATATTAAGAAGTGTATCGGTTGCTAGAGTGAGTGCAACATTGGTTAATTCTACTGTACAAGTTGTATTAGTCACATAGATCATATCTCCTTGGTAAGCAGTGATACTCCCATTTTTTGCAGTAAAAGTAGAATGTCCAATGGCGGCATCACCTGACATACTTTGATAAATCATGATATTGTGTATACTATCATTTTCATCAAGATTACTACTACTCATATTCCCTGTCACATTGCAGTTTTCAAGGGCTATAGAGTTCTTACCTTCTATTACAAGCGCTTCAGAGTTATTAGCTACAAGTGTCGCATCCGCTACAGAAATATCAGCGGTTGAATAGATAGCTGGACTACCACTACCATTTGTGATATAACTTCCACCTACTACATTTACAGTACCGCCTCCTCTATCACTACGAATAGCAGCAGCTGAATCACCTTTTGTCTCAATTTCCAGGTTAGTAGCATTCATTGTGCCACCACCTGTGGTTTGAATCCCTCCTGAATGATTACCTGTTGTATGAATGACACTATCTGATACATTAACAACAGTTCCTTCCCCATAACTAAAAATACCATTTCCATTGGTTACCGTTGTATTAACTGTGCTATTTTTAATGGTAGCCTCTGCTCCATTCGTTACAAGTAAGCCCGCATTTTGTCCATAAAAATCGCCATTTTCAGTGTTAGAAGAATTTCCTTCTGTTTTTTCTACTGTAATATTTTCTAAGGTTACTTTTGCCTGATCCACACGAAGTGCATTTTCATCATCTCCGGTAGAAACATATTTTTCATTTGCTATGTTTTGATCCGTGTCCATTGTATAAGCTGATGTACCTTGTGTTACAGTATTACTTCCACCAAATCCTCCACCTGCATTAAGATTTTTAACAATAATACTTTTTGCTGTATAATCCTCATTAAGAGTTACTTCTAAAATATCATTGATACCAATAAGATCAAGCGTACCTTCTTGCGTTCCCTGTAACATTTCCATTGTAATAGTTGTTGCATCGTTAATCGTAAAAGTTACTGTTTCTTGAGAAGCATTAAATGTTTGCATAGAACCTGTATCAGATGGTGGTGTATTATTTGTCATGGTTTCACCTTCAGGTAGTGCTGGTGGTGTATCTTGTGTCACATTCTCACCTTCAGGCAGTGCTGGTGGTCCATCTTGTGTCATATTCTCCCCTTCAGGCAGTGCAGGTGGTCCATCTTGTGTTAGCTCACCAGTTACTGCCGTTATTGTATGGTCTGTCATACTTTGAACTTTAACGACATATACTTTTTCCTCTTTGTCTTCTTGCAAAGTCGTGGCTTCTTGATTACTTTGTAATTTAGATGTTGTCCCTGTATTACAACCACCTAAAAAA
>JAHLFQ010000013.1 GCA_018883705.1 Candidatus Cellulosilyticum pullistercoris | reverse complement strand
TAGTTAGTGTATATATTAGTATATTAGTAATCATGCTTGTCGTACTGTTTGTGACTTTTACCCAATCTTTTCAATCTTATTTTGTTAAGTATACGCAAGATATTATGATTAATCAGGCAAAAAATATTGCCAATGAATACTATAAGGCAGGAACTTATAGTACATCTAAAGAAGAAGCGCTTAACCAAATTATTAGCCGAGTTCAGATCATGAATAGCTATATGCAAGCTACGACATGGATTATAGACCAAGAGGGCAATGGTTATATTATAACTGAGGATAGTATTTCTTTAATAAGTAAAGGTCTGGCGGATCAAAGTATTATACAAGAAGTATTAGAAGGAAGCGTTATTGGATTTGAAAATGGTTTCAATGAAAGTTTTTCTACACCTGTACTGACTATTGGATACCCAATTACTATGAATAATACAACGCAATATGCTTTGTTTATTCATACACCAATGCCATATATTTTACAAACAATAGATGAAGTAAGGAATCTCATTTTGAATGTGGTTGGATTTATAGGGAGCATTGTTTTTATTTGGATTTATACCATCTCTAAGCAAATGACAAAACCACTTAAAGAGATGAATAGTGTGGCAAAAACCATTGCAAGTGGACAATTTAATAAGCGAATTGATGTTAAAGGGAATGATGAGATTGCAGAACTAGGTCTTTCTCTTAATCATATGGCAGAAGAACTTGATAAAATTGAAGAAAATAGAAGAGGTTTTATAGCCAATATTTCTCATGACCTTCGTTCGCCTCTTACTTCTATTCAAGGATTTGTAACGGCTATTTTAGATGGAACGATAGATGTTGCCCATCAAGAAAAGTATTTAAAAATTGTTTTAAGTGAAACGCAAAGACTAATTACAATGACTAATACAATCTTGGACTTAAATCAAATGCAAGAGGGGACCAAGCCTATTGAAAAAGTAAATTTTAATATCAATCAAATGATTGATAAAGCATTATTAAGTCTTGAGAATCGTATGAAAGAGAAGCATATCAGTATTTCTAAAGAGCTAGATTTACAACATGGTTGGGTAATGGGTGAAATGGGCGGTATTAATAGAGTGGTTCAAAATTTACTTGATAATGCTTTTAAATTTGTAAATGAGGGAGGACACATTATTGTTCGTACCACCTTTAAGCAAAATAAGGTTTGGGTAAGTATTTTAAATAATGGACCAGCTATACCGGAAGAACAACAAAAACTGATTTGGGAACGCTTCTATAAGGCAGATAGCTCTAGAGGGCAAGATAGAAAGGGTGTAGGCTTAGGATTAGTTATAGTCAAGGAGATTATTAAAAAGCATGAAGAAGTGATTGGCGTACACTCTAAAGAAGGAGAATATGTGGAGTTTTACTTCTCACTAACACAAGCACAATAAGGCCATAAATGAGATATGGTGATAAACTATAAAAAGATAGATTGTAAATAGGCAATCTGTCTTTTTTTATATGCCTATAAGGTATGTTTAAGGGGATAGGCTTGAAATATATAGGTGGATTTGATACGATTACATTAATAAAGAATAGTTTGTATTATGGGAGGCTCAGTATGAATCAAGAAGAAAATGAAAAAGAATTGGAAAATCTGCTAGAGAATCTAGAGGGGGAGAGCCAGCTTAAAGAAGAAAGAGAAGAAATAGCCGAGAAGCTAGATGATCATACAACACAAGAAACAGAGTCTCCATTAGAAGAGCCAAAGGAACAAATAGAAAAAACAGGCAGGCCATTTAAACAATGGATCGCTGGAATTGCTGTAGCGAGTTTATGTACAGGTTTAGGGATTGGTATTGGATTTTCATGTATTGCCCCCTTTAACTCCGCGTACTATAAGAAGTTAATGAACAAACAGATTAGTGGAAAAGAACAAACGTATACTTTGGAAGGGCAGAGTACATTAGTGCCTTATACAAATAGTGTTTTACCACCTGAGAGTGATAGTAGTATTGTAAACATTGCAAAAAGTATAGGGCCCTCAGTAGTATCTGTCTACAATAATAAGAAAGTGAGTTCAGAGCTAAATATCTTCTATTCTACGGAAGAAGGGATTGTAACTGGACTCGGTTCAGGTATTATTTTCAGTGAAGATGATGAATACTATTATATTATGACGAATAGTCATGTCGTAGAGGGCGCAGATAGCTTAGCGGTTAACTTTGTTGGGGATATTAAAACAGAAGCTAAACTTGTAGGAAAAGATAGTGTTAATGATATTGCGGTGGTGAAAGTACAAAAAGCCAAGTTACCAGAGGAGACAAAAGCAAGTATTCATATTGCACCATTAGGAGACAGTGATCGTATAGAAGTAGGGCAACTTGCCATTGCTATTGGAACACCAGCTACAGAGGCTTTAAATAACACAGTAACAACAGGAATTATTAGTGCAGTAGAACGCAATATTACAATTTCTGGTCATACCATGAAGGTGATTCAGACGGATGCAGCGATTAATCCAGGAAATAGTGGAGGTGCATTGGTAGGTCCTTCGGGTGAGGTAATTGGCATGAATGTAGCTAAGACAGTGAATACTGAAGGCATCGGATTTTCTATCCCTATTAATAAAGTGAAAGAAGTTGTAGCAGATTTAATGGAGAATGGTAGTGTACTAAGACCGGGGTTAGGTATTACAGGGATAGAGGTGTCTAGCAGTAGTGCAAGCCTTTACGATTTACCTATTGGCATTTATATAGAAAGTGTTATGAAAGGTGGTAGTGCAGATTTAGCTGGAATAGAAGCTAAAGATGTACTCATTCAGTTTGAGGGAGAAATGATTACGAGCATGACTCAACTTAAAGCATTAATTGCTGAAAAACGTGTTGGAGACTTAGTTGAGGTAAAAGTGATCCGTAATAATACACAAAAAACCTTTAAATTAGAGCTCAAAGAGATGCCTGAATCTTAAAAAGTGATGAAGACAAGGAAAGGAAGAGAAGCCCACAAGGCATATTCCTTTCCTTTTTTTGTCATATCTAAGTCAAAACTTTATGGAAACGTTGAAAATCCGAGGAAGATTTGATAGTATTACTATAGTAAAGAAGAGGAGAGATAATATGCCTTTAATAAATGAATTAAAGCCTCAAGAAACGATTCAAGGGATTTATTTGTGTAAATTTAAACAACTTTTAAAAAATAAAAACGGAAAAGATTATTATACATTAAAGTTACAAGATCGTACAGGAACAGTAGATGGGAAGATTTGGTGCATCCATGGAGGAATTGGCAATTTTGAAGTAGATGATATTATTCAAGTCGAAGGTGAAACCTTACTTTATCAAGATAATATGCAGCTTAATGTAACAAAAGTGAAAAAAGCAGAAAGTGGCTATGATTTAAAGGATTTTTTACCTCATACAAAAAAGGACATCAATGTTCTGGAGACATCTCTTATGGATTTTATTGAGCAAGTACAAAATAGTTATTTGAAACAACTATTAGAAACCATTTTTTATGAAGACAACCTTTTCGATGCCTTTACCAAGCACAGTGGGGGCAAAACGGTTCATCATGCTTATCTTAATGGGCTCTTAGAGCATACCATTACTGTCACACAAATAGGTGTACAGCTCGCTAACCTTTATGAAGGCGTTTGTAAAGATTATGTTATAGCAGGGTGTTTACTACATGATATTGGTAAGCTTAGAGAATTAACACCTTTTCCAAGAAATGATTATTCTGATGAGGGCCAACTTTTAGGCCATCTCATAATAGGTGCAGAAATGGTTCATGATGTAGCAAGAGAGATTGAAGGCTTTCCAGAAGAAATAGAACGTATTTTAAAGCATATTTTAATCGCCCATCATGGAGAATACGAATATGGTTCTCCAAAGAGACCTAAGTGCATAGAAGCTATGATTGTTCATCTGGCAGATTACTCCGATTCAAGACTTAAGATGATGGAAGAGATGCTTGAAAGCAGTTATGAAGAGCCCTATGTTGGTTATCATAAATTTTTAACAAGAAATATTAGAAAAGTGAGTCTATGAGAAAGAAAGAAATAAAAATTTCAGCTAACGAAGTGAATCGCTATATCTATTGTCCTTATCAATGGTATTACGGTCGTGTGTATGGACAAAAAACGCTAAAGGAAAAATATCAAGCGTTAGAACGAAAAACAAGTAATCATGAAGCCAATTTTAAGAAAGGGCTACGTTTTCATGAAAATTACTATAAGAAATATCGAATGAAGCGTAAGCTAGAACGAGTGATACTTATCATTTTTATATGCCTACTGATAGGGAGCCTAATCAAATGGTTTATATAGGGCAATGTATTTTATTAATAGGTATTATTTTAGGGGGATGGGGATTATTACGACCGACGATTCGTGTTAAAAATAAGAAAGAAATTGGGGTCAAAAGAGCCTCCTCCATTTATTCGGATGAAAAAGGTACTAAAATGCTTATCGCGCAGGATTTAGGACTTCAAGGGAAGCCGGATATGATATTTGAAACTTGGATTTTAAGAAGTTATATTCCGTTAGAGATAAAAAGTGGAAAATTAAAAGAAGATATGCCCCATCAAGGTGATTTATATCAACTGGTGATTTATTTTATACTTATTGAAGCCGTGTATGGAAAAAAGCCACCTTATGGGAAGCTAGTCTATGCCAATAAAACTTTTAAGATACGTAACACCGTGAAATTACGAAAAATGGCTTTAAAAACAGTAGGAGAAATGAGAGCTATGCTGAAGAATGAATGTCAGGTACGAGTTACACCAGACTATACGAAGTGTAGGCACTGTGTTTGTAGAGAAACAGTGTGTGAGTGGATAGAGGGAGATAAGTAATGATTAAGGACAATAAGATAAAGGGAAGTTCGCCTCTTTTAGAACGCTATTTACAAAAGACAATGACAGATCATGTACAAAACATTGATGAGGAGATACTAGCAAAAGCTATCAAGACCTTATTGGCAGAAGAGAAGGACAAAAATAAACATTTAAATTAGGAGTAGTATATGGAAACAGTCATTCAAAAAAATGAACATTTTGAGATAGAAATTATAGACATGGGAGAAGGTGGAGAAGGCATTGGTAAAATTAATGACTTTACACTTTTTATACCAGGAGGTCTGATTGGTGATTTAGTAGAAGTACGTATTGTTAAGGTGAAGAAGAGTTATGGTTATGGAAAAATGATAAAACTCATTAAGCCTTCTCCTTTTAGACAAGAAGTAAGCTGTGAATTGGGTGGAAAATGTGGTGGTTGCCAACTTCAACATATGAACTATAAAGCACAGCTTGAGTGGAAACAAAAGAAAGTAGAAAACTGCTTAAAGCGTATTGGAAAGTTAGAAAACATTGTAGTAGAGCCTACACTAGGTATGGAAGAACCGTATCGTTATCGTAATAAAGCCCAATATCCAATTCGTAAAGAGGATGGAAAAGTTGTGATGGGATTTTTTGCACCAAGAAGCCATCGCTTAGTTCCTCTTTCAGATTGTGCCATTCAACATGTTGATAACGCACGCATTATGGAAATCGTTCGTAAATTTTTGCAAGACAACGATATTAGTATTTATAATGAAGAAACCCATAAAGGATTAGTAAGGCATCTTGTCATTAAGACAGGGTATCATGCAGAAGAGATTATGGTGTGTTTGGTAATCAATGGAAAGAAACTTCCACATAGTGAAAAATTAGTAAAAGCACTTCAAGAGATTCCTCAAATTTGTAGTATTATTTTGAATCACCATGTTGAAAAGAATAATGTGATTCTGGGTGATAGCTGTACTGTACTTTCAGGAAAACCTAATATTATTGACTCTATTGGAACTCTTAAGTTTAATATTTCACCTTTAGCATTTTTCCAAGTTAACCCACTTCAAACAGAGGTACTCTATCAGAAGGCCTTAGAATATGCAGAGCTTACAGGAAAAGAAATTGTATGGGATGCATATTGCGGTATTGGTACCATTTCACTCTTCCTTGCACAAAAAGCCAAAAAGGTCTATGGAGTAGAGATTGTCCCTCAAGCAATTGAAAATGCAAAGGAAAATGCCAAACTTAATGGGATTTCAAATACTGAATTTTTTGCTGGTAAAGCAGAAGAAGTTATCCCTGATTTATATAAAAAAGGCGTGATTGCAGATACGATAGTAGTAGATCCACCTAGAAAAGGTTGTGAAACTAAACTGCTTGAAACGTTAAAGGCTATGGCACCACAAAAGATTGTATATGTATCTTGTGATCCTGCTACTTTAGCAAGGGATTTAGCGTATCTTACCAATGAAGCTGGCTACCAGGTAGAAAAAGTACAGCCTGTGGATATGTTCCCACACACGACCCATGTGGAGACGGTTGTTTTACTTTCCAAGGGAGAAATCGACTCGAAGAAAGTGCGTGTGGAGTTCTCATTGGAGGATATGGATATGTCCGGGTTCCAGAAGGGTGCGACCTATGAGCAAATCAAGGCGTATGTGCTGGAGCATTCTGGTTTGAAGGTATCTTCCCTGTACATCTCACAGATCAAGCGTAAATGTGGGCTGGATGTTGGACAGAACTATAACCTGTCAAAGAAAGAAAACGCCAAAGTGCCAAAATGCCCACCGGAAAAGGAAGCGGCAATTATGGAGGCATTGAAGCATTTTCAAATGACATAATTATTACACAAGGGCCTGGGTAGTTTATCCTAGGCCCTTTTCGCAATCTTATAGCTCACTATATCGTGAATTTAATTTGCCTTTTAGTGCAAAATCAAGTATACTGGAAATGAAAAATATCAGGAGGTGCAGGATGGCAATCAGCTATAATCGTCTTTGGAAACGATTGATCGATCACGATTTGAGTAAAACCGATATGATGCACCGTGCAAACATCAGCACCAATGTTCTGGCACGTCTGGGGAAGGGTGCGCCTGTTTCAATGGAAAGCATGGAAAAAATCTGCAAAGTATTAAACTGTAATATTGGCGATGTTATGGAATTTATTCCTGATAATGAAAACGGAGGAAAAGACGCATGATTACAGGCGCAATCAAAAATAAAGTAGATAAAATCTGGACGGACATCTGGGCTGGCGGCATTACTAATCCGTTGACAGTAATTGAGCAGCTGACCTACCTGATGTTCATTCGTTCTCTTGATGAAAAAGAATTGGAGACAGAAGAATTTGAGAACATGAACGGCGAGAAGATGGATAAAATCTTCCCCCAGTCCCCTATCGGACAGTCTATGCGCTGGAGTAAGTTCAAGAATGACGATCCGCGTGACATTTATGATGTCATTTCCCAGCGGGTGTTCCCTGCTATTAAAAACATGAAGCATGGCCATTTGCCTGATTTCACGGAGCAAGGCGAGATGATCGAAATCGTAGATAACACCGAGAATGATGCGGAAAAAGATACTGCTTTCGCCCGGTATATGAGCGATGCGATGTTCCTGATCCCCACGCCGCAGGTGTTGCAAAAGATCATTACAGGCTTGGACGACCTGTATGAGCACGACATTTCCGATTTGGATATGCAGGGCGATCTGTACGAGTATATGCTGGGAAAACTGTCCACCGCCGGTCAAAACGGTCAGTTCCGCACACCCCGGCATATCATCAAAATGATGGTAGAACTTTTGCAGCCTACTCCGGAGGATGCCATCTGTGATCCGGCCTGCGGAACAGCAGGCTTTCTGGTGGCCTCGGCAGAGTACATTCGCAGTCACTATGAAGATACTATGACAAATGAACAGTGGGAACATTTTTCAGGGCCGATGTTTACCGGTTTTGACACAGACCGCACCATGTTGCGGCTGTCGGCAATGAATCTGATGCTCCATTCGATTACGCACCCGGAAATCGACTATCAGGACAGCGTTTCTAAGCAGAACTCAATCCGGGACAAATACACCATTTGTTTGGCGAATCCTCCCTTTAAGGGCACCATTGACGCTGAGAGCATCAATGATGATTTGAAAGCTGTTACCAACACGAAAAAGACCGAGTTGCTGTTCTTGGCGCTGTTCCTGCGGATGCTGAAAAAGGGCGGCCAGTGCGCCTGCATCGTGCCGGACGGCGTGCTGTTCGGTTCCTCCAAAGCGCACAAATCCATCCGCAAAGAGCTGGTAGAGAATCATCAGCTGCGGGCAGTGATCTCGATGCCTTCCGGAGTGTTCAAGCCTTATGCCGGGGTGTCCACAGCGGTACTGGTGTTTACCAAGACCGGCGCGGGCGGTACGGAAAACGTGTGGTTTTACGATATGAAGACAGATGGCTTTTCGCTGGATGACAAGCGTAGCGAGATTTCAGAGAACGATATTCCTGACATCATTGAGCGGTTTCATAATCTCGATCAGGAAGCCAGCCGCCAGCGCACCGAGCAGAGCTTTTTTGTGCCGAAACAGGAAATTGCGGACAATGACTATGACCTGTCCATCAATAAGTACAAAAAAGTGGAGTATGTGCCAGTGGAGTATCCGTCTACAGCAGAAATTATGGCTGACCTGCATGAATTGGAAACGGAGATCACCGCAGGGCTGGCGGAGTTGGAGGAGATGCTGTAATGGCAAGACTGGACGAAATATTTGATTTGCAGATGGGGAAAACGCCGTCTCGAAGTAACGCTGATTACTGGACTGACGGCCAATATGATTGGGTATCTATTGCTGATTTAGGTACCTACCAAAAATATGTAGAGGATACGAAAGAAAAGATTTCTGCGTCAGCTGTCAAAGAAAGCGGAATAAAAAGTGTTCCGGCCAACACCGTTATTATGAGTTTCAAGCTTTCCTTAGGGAAAACAGCTATTACCCAAGAGCCAGTATACACTAATGAAGCAATAATGGCATTTATTCCGACTGGGAAATACACAGTGTTACCTGACTATTTTTACTATTTGTTTTCTGCAAAGGATTGGACAAAAGGCACAAACCGTGCAGTTATGGGCACAACTTTAAATAAAGCAACTCTTGGCGCAGTTTCCGTAACCGTTCCTCCTCTTAACGAACAGCGCAAAATTGTGATGGTTTTGGACAAGGTCAGCGATCTGCTTGCCAAGCGCCACCAACAGCTGGACAAGCTGGATGAATTGGTGAAATCCCGATTTATCGAGATGTTTGGAGAGCCGGAAAACAATAATAAGGCATGGCCAGTCAAGTCTTTAGACAAGCTTTGTACTGTAGGCTCGAGTAAGCGAATATATCAAAGTGAGCAGAGCTCTGAGGGTGTGCCATTTTGGAGAATATCTGATCTAGTGAGCAAAATAGATACAGGAACCGTAGACAGCGCATTGTTTATTTCGAAGATAAAATATGCAGAATTGAAACGAGCCGGGCTTGTTCCTGTAACCGGCGATATACTGGTAACATCTCGCGGAACGCTTGGAAGATGCTATATAATCCAGGATGAAGACTGTTTTTACTTTCAAGATGGAATGATCAGCTGGTTGAGCAATTATTCTGAAGAAATTACGCCTCTATATTTGCAATACTTATGTGAGGAAAATCGCATTGACGGAACTGAAAAATTTGGTCGTGCATGGATGATACCAAAAGATGCAGAAAAACCCGTTGATGGACGTATGAAAACAAGGAACAAACAGGAGGAGAATCATGGAATTTA
>JAHLFQ010000106.1 GCA_018883705.1 Candidatus Cellulosilyticum pullistercoris | reverse complement strand
CATCTTTGGGGAAATGCGCAGGTACCCAATCTAGAATAACGCCAATACCATTTTGATGTAACACATCAACAAACTTCCTAAAGTCATTTGGGTTCCCATAGCGACTTGTTGGTGCAAAATAGCCTGTTACTTGATACCCCCATGAACCATCATAAGGATGTTCCATAATCCCCATCAGTTCTACATGGGTATATCCCATTTCCTTAATATAAGCTGTAAGTTCTGTCGCTGCCTCTTGATAGGAATAATAGGTACCATCTTCATGTCTTCTCCAAGATCCAATATGTACTTCATAGATAGACATAGGAGACCTAGAAAGTTGCTTCTTTTCTCTTGCCTTCATCCAGTTGCTATCTTGCCATTTATACTGCCTTTCATCAAAAATAATCGAAGCATTATCAGGTCTAACCTCATAATACGTTGCATACGGATCAGATTTGTAAAGTAATTTACCTTCTTCTGTCCTAATTTCATATCTATAGCTTTCATCTGCCTGTAGTCCTGGTATAAAAAGCTCCCATACACCATGACTTGCAATAAAACGCATACTATGCCTGCGTCCATCCCAATTATTAAAACCCCCTATTACACTAACTCTTGTTGCATGTGGAGCCCATACTAAAAAACGTACACCTGCTATTCCTTGAATTGTCATGAAGTGTGCACCCATTTTACGATAAATTTCATAGTCTTTTCCAATACCAAATAAATAAAGTTCATCTGACGTAATAGAGGCTTCAAATTGATAAGGATCTATATAGCTCCAAAGATGTCCTTCTCTATCTTCACATACAAGTTTATACAAAAAAGGCGTATCTTCTTGATTAATGATAGACTCAAAAAAACCATCTACTGTTTTTCTTTCTATTAGATAAGCTTTATTTTGATCAGATAATGATTGAACCATTATTCTTTCTGCCTGAGGACACCAAACACGTACCAACAACTGATTTGTTTCATTTAGTTTATGCATGCCAAGTATTTCATGAGGATACCTATAGTTTCCTTTTAATAACTCTTTTAATTCTTCATCTGTTCTTGTTATTTCCATGTTTTCACCTCTTTACCATAATAATATTATCTATTTTAAATATTTTCAATATTTTAATTTTATCATTGCTATTGTTTTTATTTATATGCTTGTTTTATAGCGAAAAATTGTATATCCTTATAGATACAGAATTAGGAAGGAGTATCCATATGAATCAACAAACTGAACAATTATTTTCTGGTATCGCTTATTCTTATGGCGAATATATTAATGCCTATCTTGAGTTACTTAGTAATTCCTTATTCTTCTCTACGCCTTATTTTGATGAAGAAACTTATCAAATACAAGAAGAACTGAAAAATTATTTCTTAGATTTACCAAATCTACTGGTACCACAATGCACTAAAAAGGAAACCTGTGCAACAAGATTACTTAGTATCCGTGAAACATTAGAAGAAAAGTATCGTACTTTAATCGCTTATCAACGTGAACTAACTTTACTTCTTACTTTAAAACAAAATGATCCAGCTTTTATTGATAGTTATTTTGAAGCCATCGAACTTCAGGATGTTACAGCTTCAGAAATGGATTTTAATAGGCTTGCTACAGATTGTACAACCTTTATTTTCGAAGGTACTTCTGGTACACAAAAACAAAAGCGTGCAAGTAGCTTGCTCCCTTATATCCCAATTAAAATTACGAAAAGTAATTACGTTCACTATGTAGAAAAAAGTATTGGGCATATTGCTATTTCTAATCAACAAAGTAGTGCAGAGTATTTAGTTTCTATTTTAAAACAACTCTTTGATGGCAAACTTTATCCTGGTTATGGCAAACATTTTACTGATTTTAAGGATTCTCTAGAACATCTTAGTAAGATTGATCAAACAGAAGATCTTTTCGAAGAAGCTAACCTCCTTAATGAAACACTTGAAAATTGTCTTGGAATGCTCGAAAGCATGTTCCGTATGATTTGTACCTTTAGTAACCTCCTTGTCTTTGATAAACTTGAATTTAATGAACTTACAGAAATGCATGCTGCTTTCTTTGATCTTTATTATTCTATTAAAAATATTGTATTAGAATCTGAAGACGCTCCTCTTATTTTGGCCTCTTTACCAGAGCGTATAGAAGAAATTCAAAAAGAACTTTATGAGAATTATAAAAAAGCAAGTAAAGAGGTTGCACCAGATTCTCTATTCGCTCTTATACAAACTTATTTAAATATGAATATGCAACAAATTTTTGGCTTTTCAACTGCTAAACATAGTGCTTACTCTGAGGAAGTATTATCTACCTTAAAAGAATTTACTACTGATCTTGAAAAAATGCTTAATCATTTACCTATGCTTGAACGAAAGTACCGTATGCAATATTTTATCAGTCAAATTCCTTTTGTTATGTCTAAAGATAATTTCGATGCATATGTTCATCAAGCATTCCATAACCTATCTCATCTTAAACCAAATCTCCTTGTGGCTGCGCAACTCACAGGTGTTTTAGAAGAAAATCACTTCTTCCCAACTCCTGCTGATACGCCTGTTATGGAAACAGATTATGAAGAAGATGACGAAGCGGCACGTTTTATAGCTGAACATGCTGAGCTTTTTAAAGAAGAAGACGATGATCCTTTTAACTTCTTTGGTGATGATGAGTAATCTATAGTCTTTTTCTAATCTTAAAAGAACGCAAGGTAAAGATCTTATGACTTCTACCTTGCGTTCTTTTTATTTCTATTAAAGGCTGTAGCTATTTATAACTACCTCTTCGCATATCTCCCACTGTTCTAACCTTCCTTACTGCTGTTTTGGCTGAACGCTTTAAGAGTCTCATCAATTCCTTAACCACTTCATTGATCATCACCACTGACGCACCGCAGGCAATAATTTTAATCCACATCTCTAGTGATAATGGCATAGCATTAAAGAAACCTCCTGCATACTGAATCATGGCAATTTGTAAAACTGCTGTTAGACCTATAATTTCTAATGCTAGTTTATTTTTAAATAGATTAGGGAAGATACTTCCTGTTCCAAACTCTCTACAATTAAGTGCATTAAAAAGAACACTAAATGCAAACATACTGAAAAGAACGGTTTGTACTTCACTTGCATGCCCAATTTCTTTCATACCGGCACCAAGAAAGTTCCATTTAATTTGTACAAAAAGTAATAGGGTTATAAAAGTACTATTCATCAAAATCGTTCGCACCATATAACGATTAATAATAGGTGCCTCTCTTTTAATTGGCATACGTTTCATAACGGTTGAACGAATAGGTTCTAATCCTAATGCCAAGGCTGGAGGTCCATCCATAATAATATTAATCCATAATAAATGAATGGTGGTAAATGGCATATCATACCCCATTACCTGACTAATAATGGCAATTAAAAATGCAATAATATTGACTGTAAGTTGGAACTGTATAAATCTCTGAAAATTATTATAAATACCTCTTCCCCATTTGATGGCCTCTACAATGGTACTAAAACTATCATCTGTTAAAATAATATCTGCTGCATTCTTACTAACTTCAGTTCCTGCAATACCCATAGCAATCCCTACATCTGCTTTATTAAGAGCAGGTGCATCATTAATGCCATCTCCTGTTACGGCAACAACTTCTCCATTTTTCTGAAGTGCAGATACAATTCTCATCTTTGTGTCCGGCTTAGAACGTGCTACAATGGCAATTTGAGCAATCTCTCTTTCTAACTCCTTATCACTTAAGGTATCAATATAGCTCGCTTCTACTGCACGCTTACCATGTCCTACAAGACCTATTTCTTTTCCTATAGCAACAGCTGTTTGCAAATTATCTCCTGTTAACATTTTTGTCTCAATACCTGCTTGGGCAGCGATCTCAATAGACTCCTTAACGCCCTCTCGTAATGGATCACAAATACCAACAAAACCTTGAAAAATTAAATCCTCTGCCCACTGCTCTTTCTGCCCTATCACTAGGTTAGGAGAAGTGCTTTTATAAGCAAAAGCTAGCACACGCATGGACTGAGACTGTAAACTACTAATTTCCGAAAGTAACGTCGTTAACCGATTAGGTGTAATCTTTACTATTTTGCCATCTATCTTCTCATAAGTGCATTGCTTTAAAATGATTTCTGGAGCTCCTTTGGAGTAGATATAGTGTCCTGTATCCTCTTTTACAATAGTGAGCATATATTTATTTTGAGAACTAAAGGGTACTTGTTTAATTACTTCTGCTTGACTTCTTAAATGCCTATAATCAAATGATTGGCATAAAAGGAGTAGTGCACACTCCGTTGCACTTCCTATGTACTTCATTTCGCCTTTATGCCTTTCTAAGTCAGCTGTACTATTTAACATACAGTTTCTTACAAAATGGTCATACTCACCTAACTCTTTTTCTCGAATATAATGTCCTTCTAAGTAGGCTTTCTGGACTTTCATTTTATTTTGGGTTAAAGTCCCTGTTTTATCACTACAAATTACACTTACTGAACCAATGGTTTCACAAGCTTCTTTCTTACGTACTAGTACATTTATCTTTGCCATTTGCTTCATGGTTATTGCTAAGGTAATATTAATCATAGTAGGTAAGCCTTCTGGTACGGCTGCAACAATAAGGGCTACACAAACAACAAAGGCTGTTTTAATACTAGGAAAAGCACCCACAAGAGGACCTAATGAAGTTAAGAAAGCATGTGTACTTGAAAAATCTAATATTAAATGACACTCTTTTATAATCTGCATAAGCATATAAACAAAGAGCATCCCTGCAACCGCAGTAGAAACCTTAGAAATCGTCTGAGCTAGTTGATCCATTTTAAGTTCCAGAGGGGTTACTTCTTCTGTCTCTCCTAATGCTTGTGCAATGTATCCCATCTCCGTATGATCTCCTGTAGTCGTTACTATCATTTTAGCTTGTCCTGATGCTATTAGCGTTCCTCCAAACAACATATTAAATTGTTTCGCAGGAATGGGATCTTGAAGTACTTTTTTACCTTCAAATACGACCACTTCTTCTTTTACAATACCTAGTTGTTTTTTGACATCATCACTCTCACCTGTCAGCATATCTTCTCTTACTTTAAGGTCTAAACAGCTAATAAGACGCCCATCTGCTGGTACTTGATCTCCTGCTTCAAGGAATACAATATCCCCTGGAACAATCTCACTCTTAGGCAAAAGTATCTTTTCTCCATCTCTTAAAACCTTTACCTGAATATCTTCTGTCATACGGTTGAGTGCCTCAGCTGCTTTTTTAGATCGACTTTCTGTTAGAATACCAATGGTTGTACTTAGAAGAACAGCAAAGCATATCCCAATGGCATCATGATATTCCTTAATTAATACACTAATCCCAGCCGCGATCATTAAAATAATCATAAGCTGTTCTGTTAAAGTCTCCTTAATTTCCTGTAACAAACTCTTTTCTTTTACTTTTGTAAATAGATTAAATCCATATAACGAAAGTCTTTGCTTTGCTTCTTTAGTAGATAATCCCTGATTTTCTTGAACATTATGTTCTTTAAGTATGGTACTAAGTTCTCTATTATAATACTTATTTTCCATTGTCTCCTCCCTATTTTCTCATTTTGTCCTTATATCATATATATACAAGCTCTCTTTAAGATATGACTTCTCGAGAAAATAAAAAGGGATAAACTTTTCTATTCATAAAAAAAGGAGCTGTCGCACTAAGAAATTAAAATGTACCCTATAAAGTAGACATTAGAAAAAAGTCTACTCTATAGGGTATTTTTATGTATAATAATTAAATAAATATAATTAAGGACGGTTACAAATGAGCAACAAACTTTTTACTACGAATGAAATT
>JAHLFQ010000105.1 GCA_018883705.1 Candidatus Cellulosilyticum pullistercoris | reverse complement strand
GTTAGAAAAGGTTAATTTAAAGGACTGTAAGTGTATTTTAAACAGTTATCCGTTTGAATTAAGTGGGGGGATGAAGCAAAGAGTTGCCATTGCTTTAGCAATGATTATGAAGCCAGAGTTGCTAGTTGCAGACGAACCTACTAGTGCGCTAGATGTCACTGTTCAAAAGCAGGTAGTGGATGAAATGATAAAGTTACGGGATGAGTTTCAAACAAGTATTTTGATAGTTACTCATAGTATGGGTGTTGTGTCTTATATGGTGGATAAAGTGGCCGTTATGTATGCGGGAAAGATTATTGAGTATGGTGAAAAGCAAGCCGTTTTAGAAAAGCCTATGCATCCTTATACAAAAGCTTTAATGAATGCCATTCCTAAACTAGGCAAAAATATGACAATGGGAATAGAAGGGGCACCTCCTATGTTTATGGAAGTAAGTTCAGGTTGTAGTTTTGCAAAAAGATGCCCAATAGCTAAAAAAGATTGTCAAGATCAAAGACAAAGCTTAAGACAAATAACAGAGAATAGATGGATAGCTTGTTCCCACGTTAAATAAATGGAGTATAAAAATGAAGGATGTTATTTTAAGGGGTAGAAACCTTAATAAAAAATATAAGAAAAAAGGGCATGACCATATTGCAGCAGAGGATATTAATTTTGAGTTATATCGAGGTGAATGTCTAGCAATTGTAGGAGAAAGTGGATGTGGTAAAAGTACATTGGCTAAAATGATTATGAATTTAGAAACTGTAGATTCAGGTCAGATTATTTTAGAACATCAAGACATAACCAATCTAAGAGGTAAAAAATTAAATCATGTGTATCAAGAAATTCAGATGGTCTTTCAAGATGCAATCGGTTCCTTTAATCCTAAAATGACGATAGGAGATTCCATACTGGAATATATATGTAGCCTTTGCTCAGTTAGTAAAAAAAATCGGGAAGAGAAATTAGATGAACTGCTCACTTTAGTAGGTTTACCAATTGAATTTAAGCATCGCTATCCACATCAGCTAAGTGGAGGACAATGTCAAAGAGCTGCTATTGCAAGAGCGCTGTCATCACATCCCAAAGTTTTAGTGTTTGATGAAGCCACAAGTGCACTTGATGTATCCGTTCAAGCACAAGTTATACAATTATTGAAGAGAATGAGGGAAGAACTAAATATATCCTATATATTTATTACGCATGATTTAGCACTTGTAAGTCATTTTTGTGACAGAGTCATTGTTATGCGATCTGGAAAAATAGTAGAAGAAGGACTTGTAGATGAAGTTCTAAATGCCCCACAGAGCGACTACACTAAACTCTTATTAAGTTCAATATTATAATGGAAAAACACCGGTGAGTGTGTCCTTGATTTACCGTTATAGTAGTAGCTTGTGAAGAAAAAATTAGAAAAATAAGAAAAATTCCTAGGTATAATAAAGATATGCCTAGGAATTTTTTATGATAAATAGTTATAGCTATTTAATAATAAATATTTGTTAATAAAACAATTTTGGATTATACTATGTTTATAGTCTATGATTTAGACTGAAATATAGAACTAATAATAAATAAAGATTGATAGCTTAATAGCTTAATAGCAAATAAAACAATAGAAGGATAGGTGGAATATGGAAGAAGCACAACTTATTAAAGCCATAGAGGCAAATCCTTTAAGTCTTAAACTGATTAAGAATCCTACAGATCAGATGAAACTGTTAGCGGTCAAAAAAAATGGCTTAGTATTAGAATATATAAAGAGCCCAACTAGAGAGATGGAAGAAGCAGCTATAGAGCAAAACCCTAGGGCCATTAAATTTGTAGAAAATCCAACGGAGTCTATGATGATAAAAGCAGTTAAAGATGGATGGAGTATCTTACAGTATATTAAAAATCCAACAGATGAAGTCATCAAGTTGGCACTTAGTCAATCAGGATGGGCCATTCAATATGTTAAGCATCCTAGTGAAACATTGCAATTATTAGCCGTTAGAAAAAATTATGATGCAATTAAATATATCGAAGCACCTTATGAGAGTGTACAAGAGGAAGCTGTCCATATAAGTTATGAGGCGTTAAGATATATTCAGTCACCTAGTCTACATGTAGAACTTATGGGTGTTAAAAGCAATGAAGCAGCTGCTCATTTCATAAAGCATTTAGATCAAAATAAGATATTACAATTACTTAAAGTCAATATTTTAGTGATTAAATATTTTGTAAAAGAAATATCTAAAGAAGAACTTGAGGATGTATTAAAAGATGTTTTATCTAAAGAAGACGTTGAAGAAAAATATGTAAGAGACTTTATAAATTGCAGCACCATAGAGCATCACACGATGTTAATGGATAAGATGGTGTTTATTGATCAATATGGCAGTAAAAAAGCAAAAAGAATTGCTGTAGATGAGAAACTTAAAATGATATAGGAGAAAAATAGATGAATTTTATAGATACATTAAAAAGCGTTGAACTCGTATTAGCTACTGGAGAAGTCCCTTTAGTAGTTGGTGAAAGTGGTATAGGAAAAACAGCTTTAGCAAGACAAATTGCTAAGGAAAATAATTGGCATCTGGTTGTTATTGATGGGAATCTTTTAAAAGAAGGTGAAATAGGAGGTCTTCCAACTATAGAATCCTACAGAACCATTGATTCTAATGGTAATAAGATTGAAAAGAAGATGACAGTTTATGCCGTTCATAACAAGTTAAAGGAAATAGACGAAGTAGTAGCTACAGGTAAAACCGTTCTGTTATTTATTGATGAGATGAATCGCTGTGAACATACTGTACAACAGGAATTGATGAATTTAATATTAAATAGAGAAATCAATGGCTATGAGTTAAGTGACAAGGTGAACATTTTAGCTGCGATGAATCCATCTAGTAAATATGGCTCAGATTTTGACTATCAAGTTGTTGACATGGATGCAGCTCAGGAAAATAGATTTGTATGGCTTCATATGGAAAGTGATTATATACAATGGATTAAATGGGCAACAAGTGCAGGGATTGAACAAGTTATTATTGAATTTATTTCAACCTTTCCAGAATACTTAAATAAAAAGAATGAGGATGATGTTAGGGCGACGCCAAGAAGTTATGAAAGAGTTTCTAAGAGCTATAAAATTTATAAATCAAAAGAAGGTGCCATATCACGAGGGGTATTTTTAAATGTACTTAAAGGTAATGTAGGAAGCGTCATTGCAGAGGAGCTTATCAGTTTTATTGAGGCAGAGCACCATCCATTAATTACTTATGAAGAGGTTTTCTTAGGAGAGACACTCAGCCCATCTATTATAGAAAAAGTAAAAAACGAAAGTCATACAAGGCTTTATTTAACGGCTATTAATATTTTAAAAGTTTTAGAATCTAATATAAGAAATAATGACGAGGCATCAAAAATAAATATAGATAGATGGATTGATTTTATGCAAACCTACCCTGTAGATCTAATGGTAGGGATTATGAAAGAGATTAAAATGAGTTATAGCGAAGTATATCAAATGGCTTTAGAAAATGAAGCATTTGTAGAAGCGTATTTTAAGGCATATCGTTTAGTAAAGGGATAAATAAATGGAAAGTTATTTTAATAAACAGGTAAAAATGCTCTATGACCAATCAACCGAACTGATTCATTCAGTAGCTATGTTAAAAGCAAATCGTGCAGGCGAGACATTAGAGCTAGACATTCCACAAGATTTTAAGGATGCATTTTTTAGTTTAATAGATAAAGTAAATTTTAGTCTAATGGAAGAAAAAGATAATTTTTATGGCTATTTCTTATTTCAGATGGACAGAGAAATCAGGTTTGATATCAGTAGTCCAACTGCTATTAATTTTAAAAGGGCTAAATATGTGATCTATTTTAATCCGCTTATTTTTTTAACGCTTAATTTAAAACAAATGGAAAGCACCATCAAGCATGAGATTCTTCATATTCTCTCTAGACATTTAATAAGAGCAAAAGCATTAAAAGGAAACTATAGTAAACTGGCTGTGAATATGGCAATGGATTTGGTAGTTAATAAATTTTTAGAGTATCTGCCACCCTATGCTACCACTGTAGAATCTGTTAATTTACATTATGACTTAGAACTTAAACCCTATGAAACCTTTGAATACTATGTAGAAAAGCTTCAAATAGCATTAGATTTACAAGAAGAGGATGAAGAGGGTGAAGTAAATGACAACCAGGAGAGTCAGGATAATGAAAAGATAGAAAGAGCGTATGATCCAGAAAAAACCCATGATATATGGGAAGAATCAGAGGATATAGATGAAAAAACGATGGTGCAATTTACTGAGCAAGTGGCTAATCATGCACAAAAAGGGAATATACCAGGATATATAGAAAATTTAATGGCTTCACTTAAGGAGAGTAAGGGTGAATTACCTTGGAATTTATACCTTAATCGTTTGATGGGAACCATTGAAAGTCATCAAAAGAAGACCATAACGAGACGTAGTAGAAGGCAGCCAGAGCGATTAGATTTAAGAGGTAAGTTAAGAAGTTATAAAGCAGAAGTAGCCGTTGCGTTAGATATTAGCGGAAGTATTAGCGATGAAGAATTTAAGCAGGCAATGAAAGAAGTATTAAGTATCGTCAGAAATTACAATCATGAAGTGACCATAATAGAATGTGATGATCAAATTAAGCGTGTTTATCAAGTTCATTCTATGAAAG
>JAHLFQ010000104.1 GCA_018883705.1 Candidatus Cellulosilyticum pullistercoris | reverse complement strand
AAATGATTTTATACATAAAATTTCTATTCTATGGCAAAAATACATTGGAAAAGTATTAATCAAAACGGAGGTTTAGGCATGAAGGGATATATTGAAATTTTAGATGTTTATGCAAGAGAAGTACTCGATTCACGTGGTAATCCAACAGTGGAAGTAGAAGTCGTGGTTGAGGGCGATTATATGGGTAGAGCTATTGTACCTTCTGGTGCATCTACAGGGGAAAGAGAAGCACTTGAACTTCGTGATGGAGATAAGAAACGTTATGTTGGAAAAGGTGTTCAAAAAGCAGTAGATAACGTGAATAATATTATTGCCCAGGAAATAGTAGGTCTCAATGCCTTAGACCAAGCTTATATTGATAAAGTAATGATCGATTTAGATGGAACACCTACCAAATCTAAATTAGGTGCTAATGCTATTCTAGGTGTGTCTATGGCAGTAGCTAAAGCAGCAGCAGAAGCTCTTAGTGTACCTTTATATCAATATTTAGGAGGGTTTAATGCAAAAGTATTACCTGTACCTATGATGAATATCTTAAATGGTGGCGAACATGCAGATAACACTGTCGATTTACAAGAATTCATGATTATGCCAGTAGGTGCACCTTCCTTCAAAGAGGCACTTAGAATGTGCGCGGAAACCTATCATACACTTAAAAAAGTGCTTAATAGTAAAGGACTTGCTACAGGTGTAGGGGATGAAGGTGGATTTGCACCAGACCTTGCCACAGCAGATGATGTTTTAAGTCTTATTGTAGAAGCTATTCAAGAAGCTGGTTACAAACCAGGTGAAGAAATGTTTATCGCTATGGATGCAGCTGCTTCAGAACTTTATAATAAAGAAGATAAGAAATACTACTTTAAAGGTGAAAGTCAGATGACTGGCAAAGAAGTGGTACGTACTTCAGAAGAAATGGTAGATTATTATGAAGCACTCGTTAATAAGTATCCTATTATTTCTATTGAAGATGGTCTTGGTGAAAATGACTGGGAAGGATGGAAGATTCTTACGGATAGACTTGGTAAACGTATCCAACTTGTAGGAGATGACCTTTTTGTAACCAATACATCTATCTTAGAACAAGGTATTGAAAAATGTATTGGTAACTCTATTTTAATTAAAGTAAACCAAATTGGTACACTAACAGAAACCTTTAATGCTATTGAAATGGCTAACCGCGCAGGTTATACAGCAGTTGTATCACACCGTTCAGGTGAATCAGAAGATAGTACCATTGCAGATATTGTTGTAGCTGTTAATGCAGGACAAATTAAAACAGGTGCACCAGCACGTTCTGACCGTACAGCTAAATACAATCAACTTCTTCGTATTGAGGAAGAACTTGAAAATGTAGCAGAATATCGTGGAATGAAGTCTTTCTTTAATATTAATAAAACAAAATAAGGTAATAAAGCCGTTAGGATTTATTATAATTTTTATGACAAGCAAATAGGATGATGATAGTAAGAGCGACATGATTTGATATCATGTTGCTCTTATTTTGGATTATAAAATAAAAAAATAATTTATCATTAAAATCATCAGATAAATAAAATTAGTGTATAATATTAAAGAATACTTTTATACAGGGAGGATTAAAATGAGTGATTTAGAATTAAATAAGAGCCAGGAGGAAAGAGACACTTTAGATGGTGGTTTTGCTGTGGTCGATAGAGAACGTCTTATTGAAGAAGAAACAAGAGAAATAACACCTTGGTATAAACATTTCATTCATGTCTTTACTGCACCAGAGAAAATGATGGAGGAATGCTTTAATCAGGAGCCACCTAAGGGGGCAAGTGTGGGTGTTGTGGGAACCATCCTTTTTACAGTTACTTATCTTTTGTTAATTTCTATGAACACAGAATATAAGCAAGTTTTATTTGAACAATTAAGAGCCCAAGGTCTAGCTGAGTCAGCATTAGATCATACATATAAGCTGAGTATGGTAACTGGTGGTATTGGTGGAATCATAGGTGTATTTATTAGCTGTTTGATAGGGGCTATCGTTCTTCAAGTGATTAAAGCTATTGCAAAGGATAAAGGAAAGTTTGGAACCATTTATAAAGTTATGCTATTAGCCAGTATGGTAGGTTTGGCGATACAATCTATTGATGCTGCTTTGGGACTCGTCATTGGACAATATGGAACCATTTTTTCGCTAAGTACCTTATTAAGTCCAGAGCAATTAGCAAATCCTGTACTTACTACACTTGTATCTGCAGCAAGTTTACAAGGAATCGCTCAGATTATTATCATGGTGATTGGTTATAAAGTGATGGCACATGTAAGCTATAAAAAAGCAATCATGATACTTGTTATTTATGAAGTGCTTATGGTAGGTTCACAAATTGGGATAACAAGTATGCTCATGTCAATTGCTCAAGGGATGATGCCTGCATAGTATCAAAATAAAAAGAGGAGTTTATTGCATTTTGGGACAATATCTGATATCATGAGTAGAGGTATGTATATGGTATCAAGGAGGCTTTAGAGTCATGGCGACACTTAGAATACTTTTAATCGTTATTTTCTTAATCGCTGCATTAGCGGTAACAATTATCGTCTTACTTCAAGAAGGTAAATCTGCGGGACTTGGTTCTATCGGAGGAACAAGCGGCGGTGGAGACTCTTACTGGGACAAAAACAGGAAACATAGTTTAGAAGGTAAGTTTGAAAAATGGACAAAGATTACTGCATGTGTTTTCGTATTATCAGCATTTGTATTAATGTTTATTCCAAATTCAAATTCTTCAAGTACAACTAATAACGGGACTGGTACAGAAGTTGTACAACCTACAGAATCTGCACCTGCAGATGAAGCAACTAATACTACTGATAACGCAGATACAGCAGCGCCATCAGAGTCACCAGAAGCTACAGGAACAACTGAAAGCCCAGCAGCATCTGAAACACCAGCACAATAGTTCTGGGAAAAACACTTTACTTTCAAGTAAAGTGTTTTTTATTTGTGTTCATCTAAGAAAAGTACCTGTATACTTATCAGAGATTTCGGCTAAATTATAATCGAGAGGAAAAATATAAAATAGAGTGCGTTAGTCCAAGTGCTCGTACAAATGAAGAAATAAAAAGAGAATTATATGAAAAATGCTACAAAAAAAGGGAATACATAGCGATATCTTTGAAAAAATGTTATAATAAAATTAATAAAAAATTGCAATTTCATTCATACTATGGATAGTAGCAAAGAAAAGAGAGGATTAAAATGAAAGAAGCAACTAAAAGCATACAAGAAAGAAAGCAAGTCATTCTAGAAATGATGAAGCATCCTCAATATGTACCTATGAAAATCAAAGAAATGATGATGATGTTACAAATTCCAGCTTCCGACCGCATGGAGCTTGAAGATATATTAGGAGAACTGATTAGTGAAGGAAAAATCATTCGCACAAAGAGAGGAAAGTTTGCGATTCCACAAACTTATAACTTAGTAGCAGGGACCTTTCAAGGACATCCAAAAGGCTTTGGCTTTTTAATTTTGGATGAAGAAGGGGAGAGAGATATTTTTATCCCAGCATCAGGTGTGAATGGTGCCCTTCATAAAGACCGTGTCATGTGCCGTATTACCCGTCCAGAAACTGCTGAAAAAAGAGCAGAGGCAGAAGTGATTGAGATTCTTAGACGTGGTCCAGAAAGTTTAGTTGGGACCTATCAAGAAAGCCAGAACTTTGGATTTGTTGTACCAGATGACCAAAAATATGCCAGAGATATTTTTATCCCTAAGAAATTTTCAAAAGGAGCTGTAACAGGTCATAAAGTACTAGTTAAAATTACAGACTGGGCCGAAGAACGTAGAAATCCAGAAGGAAAAATCATCTCAGTACTTGGGCATATCAATGACCCAGGTGTAGATATTCTTTCTATTATCTATCAATATGATTTGCCAAGAGAATTTCCTGACGAAGTCATGAATGAAGTAGAAGCGGTACCAAGTGAAGTGGATGAAAAGGATAAAAAAGGTAGAAGAGATTTAAGAGACCTTCAAATGGTTACCATAGATGGTGAAGATGCCAAAGATTTAGATGATGCGATCTCTATTGAAAAATTACCAAATGGTCATTATAGATTAGGCGTTCACATTGCAGATGTTACCCACTATGTGAAAGAAAAAAGTCCATTAGATTTAGAAGCTTATGAAAGAGGAACAAGTATTTATCTTGTAGACCGTGTTATTCCTATGTTACCTCATAAACTCAGTAATGGTATTTGTTCTCTTAACGCTCATGTAGATCGCTTAGCTCTTACCTGTATGATGGATATCGATAAAAATGGTAATGTGCAGAGTCATGAAATCATGGAAACGCTGATTAATATTGATGAACGTATGAGTTATACCAACGTTAAGAAAATATTATTAGATGAAGATGAGGCGTTAAAAGATCGATACAAAGATTTTATACCTATGTTTAAAACCATGGAAGAACTGGCAGAAATTCTTCGTAAGAAACGTTTTAAACGTGGTGCCATAGACTTTGATTTCCCAGAAACCAAAGTGATATTAGATAATGAAGGTGTGCCAATTGAGATGAAGCCTTATGATCGAAATGTGGCCACACGTATTATCGAAGAATTTATGCTGGTATGCAATGAAACCATTGCAGAGGATTACTTCTGGCAAGAAAAACCTTTTGTTTATCGTAGCCATGAGGATCCAGATCCAGAGAAAATCTTAGCATTAACCGAGTTTATTAATAACTTTGGCTACCATATAAAAGGAAATGCAGCTAAGATTCATCCTAAGGATATGCAGAAAGTAATCGAAGAGATAGAAGGTAAACCAGAAGAAAGTATCATTAATCATCTATTACTTCGTTCTATGAAGCAAGCAAGATATACAGCAGAATGTAACGGACACTTTGGATTAGCAGCAAGATATTATTGTCACTTTACGTCCCCTATTCGTCGTTATCCTGACCTTCAAATTCATCGTATTATAAAAGCTAATTTACACCATGAATTAAAAGGTAAGAGAGAAGCGAAACTTGGAGAACGTATGCCAGAAGTGGCTAAACAATGTTCACTTCGTGAACGTCGTGCAGAAGAAGCAGAAAGAGAAACCATTAAGCTTAAGAAAGTAGAGTTTATGGAGCAATTCATTGGCAAGATGTTCGAAGGTGCCATTACAGGAACCACTTCTTGGGGTTGCTATGTAGAATTACCTAACACAGTTGAAGGGTTAGTCCATGTTAATGAAATGGCAGATGATTATTATATCTATGATGAGCCAGGTCATCGTTTCATTGGAGAAAGAACCAAACAAATCTATCGCTTAGGTGATAAAGTATTTGTTCAAGTTTTAAAGACAGATTCTATGACAAGAACCATTGATTTTAGATTTGTAACGGAGGAAGAATTTTATAAAGAGCAAGGTAGCCTTGTGACTTTAAAAGATGAATAAATAAAAGCGTATTACTTACGCATCATATAAAAGAAGTCTCTTATTCTGACGAATTAGAATAAGAGACTTCTTTTATGTCTTTTTATGAAGCAAAATGTATTAAAAGGCTTCCAATAATTAACGGATCTAATGTATTTAGAGATGTAGAATTAAGCAGATAGAAAAGGTATAATGTCGTAAGAAAGAAGCAGTATAAAATAGAAATTCAGCTAGAAATTAAAATCAACTAATGATTAAAATCAGCTAGCGATTTAGGGGGAATAAAGTGAAAGTTATAAAAAAGTGTGTGTCATTTTTAGTGATGGTCAGTTTATTAATGGCAGTCAGTGGTTTTTTATTTAAAATCAAACAAAAGCCTATTGTAGCAGAAGAAGTGGAGGCAGCAATTGGCGTTAATTACACGATAGACCACATTCCTTTATCTAATAAAAGACCGGGAATCAAACGTTCCATAAAGTATATTGTTATTCACAATACAGCCAATGAAGAAAGCACAGCTAGAAATGAAAGAGACTATTTGACCAATCCTAATAATACCTCCAGTACCTCTTTCAATATAGTGGTAGATGATAAAGAAATTATTGAAGCCATTCCTGCTAATGAAATGGCTTTTCATGCAGGTGATAGGGAAGGAAACCAAAAGGGGATTGGCATTGAACTTTGTGAGTCAGGAGACTTTGAAAAGACCAAGGCTAATGCAGCGAAGTTAGTAGCTTATTTAATGAAAACTTATGATATTTCACTATCAGAAGTGAGAACACATCATGATTTTAGCGGAAAAGATTGTCCAAGAAAGATGCTTGGCAATTGGGAAGATTTCTTAGAAGCAGTAAAAATAGCTTATCAAACATTAGATTAAATTCTATTAAGCGTTTAAAGTATAGATCCTTCTAAGTCACATATACTAATCCTATAAAAATAAAGTGATTAGATGTGATGGAGGAAAATAATGAAGGTTATTGTCATTGGATGCACTCATGCAGGAACAGCTGCTATTGTTAATATTAAGGCGTTATATAAAGAGGCAGAAGTAGTGGTTTATGAAAGAAATGATAATATTTCTTTTTTATCATGTGGTATCGCATTAAATGTAGGAGGTGTGATTCATAGTACGGAGAGTCTATTTTATAACTCACCACAAAAGCTTGCTGAACTAGGTGTTATCACTAAGATGGAACATGA
>JAHLFQ010000012.1 GCA_018883705.1 Candidatus Cellulosilyticum pullistercoris | reverse complement strand
AATGCAGCAGCAGCTATTGGAACAGGTACAGTAGGAGAGGGAAGATGTAATATCTCTCTTGGGACATCAGGAACAATCTTTATCTCTAGTGAAAAATTCGGTGTAGACGAAAATAATGCACTGCATGCTTTCGCTCATGCAGATGGACATTATCATTTAATGGGATGTATGTTAAGTGCTGCATCTTGTAACAAATGGTGGATGGATGATATTATTGGGACCAAAGCATATGGAGAAGAACAAGCTAAAATCACAAAGTTAGGTGAGAATAATGTCTTTTTCTTACCTTATTTGATGGGAGAACGTTCACCACATAACAATCCTGATGCTAGAGGTACCTTTATTGGGATGACTATGGATACTTCAAGGGAAGATATGACACAAGCTGTTTTAGAAGGTGTTGCATTTGCTATCCGTGATTCATTTGAAGTAGCTAAATCTTTAGGCATTCATATTGAGCGTACTAAGATTTGTGGTGGTGGTGCTAAGAGTCCACTTTGGAAGAAAATTATTGCGAATGTTTTAAATGTTAAAGTAGATGTTATTGAAACAGAAGAAGGCCCAGCATATGGTGGCGCACTACTTGCTGCTGTGGCATGTGGTGAGTTTGGTTCTATAGAAGAAGCAACAAACACAGTTGTTAAAGTAATTGATACGATTGATCCAGAAGAAGGACTTGTCGCTAAGTACGAAGAGAAATACAACAAATTTAAAAAGATTTATCCAGCTGTAAAAGACTTATATAGTGAATTGATTTAAGGTGGATTTATAAATAATTAGAAATAACAAAAAAGAAATAGGATGCTTCAAGCTACCTATTTCTTTTTTGTTTAGAAAAGCTATAAACTAAGGGGTATTATGCAATAAAGAGATGATATTGCTAATCGATAGGAAAGGTGATAGTGTAGATAAGACTAGAGCCGATGGGTAATAGATTAAATAAAGAAATGAGCTAATGAATATGTTAAGAGAGACTTATGAAAAGATAGTAAATGGCGTGGAAGTTAGACAAAATTTAATTACGCTAAAAAAGGAATTAAAGAAAGAAAATAATAGGATGGCATTACTGTACTATTTAGCAGGGCAATATGAAGTTTTGTATCGATTGTTAGAGAATGAGGATGCAAAGGTACGTAAAAATGTTGTGCTTATTATGGGAGAATTAGCAGTTCCAGATTTTATGGACAAAATTTTTGATGCCTATATTAAAGAAGAAAAGCTTTTTGTAAAGTCAGATTATCTAATAGCACTTAAATACTTTGATTATCGAAAATTAATAGATCGTTTAAAAGAAAGGCTCGATTTTTTAGTAGTAGGAACTTTTGAAGAAACGAGTATGAAGCATATTAACGAAGAAAAGAAACTGCTAACTAATATGATATTAGATATAGAAGGCATTCATAAACATACCTTTGATGGTTATAATGTCCTATCTGATATCGTTTTATTGACTAATAGAGACCATAAAGAAGTGACGTTAAGTGAAATAAAAAATGGTAAGGCTAAAACCTTTAATGCTGGTATTGTTGCACGTACTAAGGACTTAAGAGAAATATTAAGTATTAGAACGTATTCAGAAATGCTCTTTCGTTTAAAAGGCGCGCTGACGGTATCAAGTGATGTGAAATCAGCAGCAGATGTTATTTTTAAAGGTGGAATATTAGACTTTTTAAATGAAAGACACGTAGAAAAAACACCTTATTATTTTAGATTAGAGATTAAAAGTAAAATGCCGCTTAGTGAGAAAAGTAACTTTGCTAAAAAATTAGCTACAGAATTAGAAAATGTTTCAGAAAGAGCGCTTGTGAATTCTACTTCTAACTATGAAGTGGAAATACGTCTTATTGAAAATAAAGAAGGTTTGTTTAACGTACTTATTAAATTATATACGATACCTGATGAACGATTTAGTTATAGAAAACATGCGGTAGCAGCAAGTATTGCGCCTGTACAAGCAGCACTCATAGCAGCACTGGCTAAAGATTATCTAAAAGAAAATGCTCAAGTTTTAGATCCATTCTGTGGGGTGGGGACAATGCTTATTGAGAGAAATAAATTAGTGCCAGCAAATCCGATGTATGGTATTGATAGTTTTGGCGAAGCCATTGATAAAGCCATTGACAATAGTAGAGTAGACCGTACAGTGATTAACTTTATTAATCGTGATTTTTTTGATTTTAAACATGATTATCTTTTTGATGAGATCTTTACGAATATGCCAATACGTAGTGGTAGAAAATCAGAGGATGAAATGGCAATGCTATATAATAACTTCTTTAGAAAAGCATTAGAAGTTTTAAAGAATGAAGCCATCATTGTCATGTATACAAGAGATAAAGAACTTGTATTAAAGGGCGTTGCTCAAAACAAAGCATATGCTATTATACAGGAATATGTTATTTCTAAAAAAGAAGGGGCTTATTTATACATTATTAAAGTACAACAATCATGCTCTTAGTTCTAAATGATAAGCCCAAAGTATATAAATAGAGAATCTTCCATACTATAAATGAGAAAATGCTTCAAAGAACAAGTAGATTCTTATTTGTGAAGCAGATAAATGAAACATTAGACTGCTTACAATGGAGGATAAAGATGAAAAATAAACGAATTATTAGATGGATATTATTTATAGTGGGAATAGTTGTTCTAACATTCGGAGCAAGAATCATTTTATTATCTAACTTAGGTGTAGGTGGCCTAGATGCAGTCGCTATTGGATTAGCAGAGTGGACAGGCATGAGTATTGGGACACTAATCATTTTACTAGGGATCACATTAATCATTATTGGAGGATGTATCAATAAACATTTAGATATATCACCAATAGGTGTCTCTTTCATAATAGGATGGGCCTATGATGGGTGGGGGAGGCTATTATTTAATCAGCTATCATCTCCTACACATAAGCCTTATACGGGCTATGTTTTTCTAATAGGTATTTTAATTGCACCAATCGGTGCAGCACTTTATATACTCAGTAAAATTTCAGTTGGTCCAGTCGATTATGTGATGTTAGCTATAAGGAAACGATACAGTAGTTCTATTCAAAGTAGCAGAGTTCTATTAGAAAGTACTTTTGTATTGATAGGATGGCTAGTAGGAGGGCCTATCGGTGTCGGAACGATTTGCATCATGCTTTTTTGGGGGCCTATTTTGCAATTGTATCTTAAGGGACTTGAAGGTGTGCTAAAAAAATATACAAGCTAGAGAATATAGAACAACCTAATTCGATAACAAAAAAATATATTAAAACAATCATAGATATCTATTTATAAATAGGAGAAAAAGGGCTATATCAAAGAAGATAGGTTTTTTACCCTAAATTACAGGAGGATAGCAAATGAAAAAGATATGGACTAATGTAAGTAACTATTTAATTTTAGGAGCATTGCTTTTTATGCTTACAGGATGTAGTCAAGGAAAGGTAAATACTTCAAACGTAGGAGCAGAAGCAAAAGTTATGGAGACCAATCCTATTGCAACAATGATAATTAAGGATTATGGGACCATTACATTAGAGCTTTACCCAGAAATGGCACCCAATACAGTAAATAATTTTACCACTCTAGCTAATGAGGGTTTTTATGATGGCCTCACTTTCCATAGGGTAATTAAAGATTTTATGATTCAAGGTGGTGATCCAGATGGAATAGGAAGCGGTGGACCCGGTTATAGCATAGCAGGTGAGTTTTCTAAAAATGGATTTACACAAAATACCTTATCTCATACAAAGGGTGTGATTTCAATGGCAAGAACCAATATGCCAGATAGTGCAGGGAGTCAGTTCTTTATTATGTCAGCAGATGGAACCTATCTAGATGGACAATATGCAGCGTTTGGTAAAGTAACATCAGGCATTGAAATTGTAGAAGCTATTGAAAAGGTTGAAACCAATAGTAGTGATAAACCAGTAAAAGATGTGGTGATTGAAAGTATTCGTGTAGATACAAATGGTGTAGAAGTACCAGAGGTA
>JAHLFQ010000011.1 GCA_018883705.1 Candidatus Cellulosilyticum pullistercoris | reverse complement strand
TACCTCTGTACTTACAGCAATTCTATCATCTTGATTTAATACGCGTGATACCGTTGCCATAGATACATGAACACGTTCAGCAATTTGTTTTATTGTGGCCATCTTTATGCCTCCCACCATTTATTTTATTTATAAAAAAATAAATTGCAATATGTTTTACTAAAACTTTACTTAAATTATCTTTTCTTTACAGTATTTTTTACCAATTCTATCTAATTTTAGCATTTTGTACATTATACTAACTCCCCCACATCCTCTTGACATATCTGTATTTGCATTTAGTTCTTACTTACATAACTCATAGGTTTATATAAAAAAGCCTATTAAGGACTAACAGAACTTTCCTTAACAGGCTTCTTTATACTCTTATGTTTCTAATCTATCGTTCCAACTAATGTAGATACTATTATTTTACATTCAATAATTCTTTGATACTTTTTACAAAAACATCGCATTTGTTATCTGCATCTACTACATCTTTACCTACTACAGAAGCATAGATTTTAACTTTTGGCTCTGTTCCTGAAGGACGTACTACGAACCAACTCTTATCTTCAAGAATAAATTTGAGTACATTTGATTTTGGTAAATCAATATCTGATGATGTACCTGCTAAACGATCAACACGTTTAGATAGCTTGTAATCTTCTGATACTACTACTTTCACACCATTTAATTCTTTTGGCATATTCTCTCTAAGGTTTGTAATCATCGCAGCAATTTGCTCTTGACCATCTTTACCTTCCATCGTAATAGAAATAAGGTCTTCTTTATAGTAACCATACTTCTCAAATAAATCATGAAGTGCTTCTGCTAGATTCTTGCCTTGAGTCTTGTAATAAAGGGCCATTTCCGCAATAAGAGTTGCTGCAATCACAGCATCTTTATCTCTTACAAAGCCACCTGATAAATAACCATAACTTTCTTCAAATCCTAGTACAAAGTTATTAGAGCCTGTTTGCTCAAATTGTTCAATCTTCTCTCCGATATATTTGAACCCAGTAAGTACGTTCATAATTTGTGCATCATAATTCTTAGCTACTTTTGCAGCCATTTCCGTTGTAACAATGGTTTTGATAAGTGTATCTTTTGTGCTAAGGACACCTGTTTCTTTTCTTGCATTAAGCATATATTCTGAGAGAAGTACACCTATTTGATTCCCTGTTAGCACTTTGTACTCACCACTATCTTCTTTAACAATTACACCAATTCTATCACAGTCTGGGTCTGTTCCAAAGATAAGGTCTGGCTCTACTTCTTTAGCCATTTCAATAGCAAGGTTAAATACTTGTGGCACCTCTGGATTTGGATATGGTGCTGTCGGGAAGTTTCCGTCTGGTAATTCTTGCTCTTTAACAACATGTACATTCGTGTAACCTAGACGCTTAAGCATAGTACGCACAGGAATGTTACCACTTCCGTGAATTGGTGTATAAATGATTTTAAGCTCAGAAGCTTTTTCTTTTACCATTTCTTTATTAACAACGAGTGTTTCTACTTTTTCATAGTAAGCATTATCTACATCTTCACCAATATATACAAGAAGCCCTTTTTCTACAGCTTCTTCTTTACTAATCATTTTAACATCACTAAAGATGTCGGTCTCATTGATATAACCAAGGATTTCATTGGCTGCATTATCTGTAACTTGACCGCCATCACTACCATACACTTTATAACCATTATATTCTTTTGGGTTATGTGATGCCGTTAAAACAATACCCGCCTGCGTCTTTAAGTGTCTTACTGTAAAAGAAAGCATTGGGGTAGGTCTCAGACTTTCAAATAAGTAGACCTTAACACCATTAGCTGCTAATACTCTAGCTGCTGTCTCAGCAAAAACATCTGAGTAATTTCTTGAATCAAAAGCAATAGCCGCACTTGGGCTCTCAAAATTCTTTACTAAATAGGTAGCAAGTCCTTGAGTTGCCTTACCTACTGTATATGTATTCATTCGGTTGTTACCCGCTGCGATTTTTCCTCTAAGTCCCCCTGTACCAAACTCTAAGTTCTTATAAAATCTATCTTCTATCTCTTTTATATCCGTAAGAGCCTTTAATTCCTCTTTTGTATCTACATCAATGATGTTACTTTCTAGCCACGCCTTATAGTTTTCCTCGAAATTCATCCTATTCCCTCCTATATGGTAGTAGTTTTATTTATGACTTTATTTTAACATTATTTCTTTTGCATGACTACTATAGGTATCTACAGAAATTTAAATAAGGGAGTTATAAAGTAATATGCCAAGTCTACTTTATAACTCCCTTATTGATAACCTATATACTTCTTACTGATTCTGATTTTTTACAAGACCTGTAATAGAGTCACATTGTGTATGAATATGCTTAGATGCAAGATTACTTGCGACTTCTTCTTTCTTATTCTTAAGTGCATCTAGAATAGCTAAATGTTCTGCTTCTACCGTTTCACTTTCTTCTACATTTTTAAGATACGTAATACGATAACGATTAACTTGTTCTTTTAAATTGTTAAATAGTTGAATCAGTTTATCATTTTGAGTGGCATTACAAATGATATCATGGAATTCTACATCTTTTTCAATCATGGTTTCTAAATCTTTACTTTTTGCTGCATAACTATATTCTGCAATAGCAAGTTGTAGTTTTAGGAAAGATCTATCATCCATACGCTTGCACGCAAGCTTAGCTGCTAATGCTTCTAATGCAGCTCGTACTTCTAGAACATCTTGTATATCTTTTTCTGTAAACTGTGCAACCTGTGCACCCTTTCGTGGTACCATAACCACTAATCCTTCTAGCTCTAATTTACGAATAGCCTCTCTAATAGGCGTTCTACTTACACCTAACTTTTCAGCTAGTTGTGTCTCCATTAATCTTTCCCCTGGTTGGAGTTCTCCTGTAATAATGGCATTTCTAAGTGTCTGAAAAACAATATCCCTAAGAGGAAGATATTCATTAATTTTCATATTGTAAGTATTCTCTAACATCTCTTAGCACCCCTTCTTCTTAATCCCCTTCTCTGCCTCTTATCTTCTCTATTTTTCAGTATAGGCGAATAGGTAGTAGTTACGTACACTTCTCTTATATTATGATGCATCTTAAAGTATTTAGCTGCTCTACTAGCTGCTTCTCTTGTGTTAAAAAGCCCGAAAACAGTTGAACCGCTGCCACTCATCATAGCACCCATTGCTCCTTGCTTCATAAAATCCTGTTTGAGCTTTTCAATCTCAGGATGCATGGCAATTGTTACTTCTTCTAATACATTAGACATATGGTCTGCAATTTTTTGTACATTACCTTCTTCTAATGCTTCAATAACTGTTTTTGTTTCTGGATGCTTCTTAATACAATTAAGATCTAAGTTCTTATACACAACGGCTGTAGATACACTAATAGGTGGCTTTACTAGAACCACATGAGTATGTGGCATAGGTGTAAGTGGTGTCAATTCTTCTCCTATTCCTTCTGCAAGCATTGTTCCTCTTGCAATACAAAAAGGTACATCTGCTCCTAGTTTGAGCCCCATCTCCATAAGCTTCTCTCTTGAATAATTTGTTTCATATAGTCTGTTTAATCCTATAAGTGTAGCTGCTGCATCTGTACTCCCTCCAGCTAGACCAGCTGCTACTGGAATGCGTTTTGTAATTTCAATTGCTATACCACCATCAATTCCTGCTTCTTCAAAGAATAGCTGTGCAGCTCTATAAGCAATATTTTTTTCGTTTGTAGGAAGCCATGAATAATTCGCTTTTAATCTAATACCTGACACCTTAGTTTTGCGAATGTAGATTGTATCGTACAGATTGACTGTTTGCATAATCATTTCTAGATCATGATATCCATTCTCTCTTTTCCCAACTACATCAAGTGTTAAATTAATTTTAGCTCTTCCTTTTAATATAATTGAGTTCATTCTTTTGCTCCCTTAACATTAATGGTTTATTTCTTATTATAAACGCATCCTAAATATAAAGTCAATTAGAATGTATTTATTGTATACAAAATGCAATTGAAAATTTCAAAAAATATCATTCAAAATTAACAAATAGCCTTATCATACAAATAAAGGAGGGAGAAAAAGTACATCTACTTAAAAGTAGGATTACCTTTTCTCCCTCCTTTATTCGTGCCTTAAAACCGTACCTTTTTAAGGATTATAATCTTCTGACCTTCTCGTAAGTTTTCTGGCACATCAATATCATTAAGCTCTTGAATATCTTTAACCGTAGTATTGTAACGCTTTGCTAGACTCCAAAGGGTATCCCCTTTCTTAACTTGATAAACTGTCATACTAGGATAAGCATCCATCTCTTCTTTGGTCATATCATCCATTTCAACTTCTTCAAGTATATTGAGCGCACTCTCTTCATAGATTTGTGCACTACAACCTAAAAGATACTCTAGTACAATTTCTCTCTTTGTTTGTGCATATATGTTGATATCTTTGATATCCATGCAAGGTACAACAACCACTTTGCCTTCTACATTTGCTACTTCTAAATCTTGAGAAAATGGTACGACACTGATAATCGTTTCTAACTTATTTTCTTCTTCAGACTTACAAAGAAGTAGAAGCTTGATTTCTAGCATTCCTTTGAGGTTAAGCTGGTTACCTTGAAGTGTTTTCTCTTCTAGTGTAGGCTTAATCTCTGCACTAAAAACTTCTGCACCTTCTGGAAAATCTTCATCAAGTTCAACAGCTTCTTTCTTTGGAATAGCAAGTTCTACTCTATCTTTAAGATTCATATATTCAAGTACTTTTTCCTTCGTCTTGATTTTCTTGCCTGGACAGTAAATATCAGATACTGTATCATAAGTTGATTTATTGTACGTACAATATTTTGCTGTCACAATAAACTCGCACTCAATGATTCTATCTTCACCATCATAATCAGGTGATACCTGCATATAAGAAGGTTCTACTGATAGTTTGCAATCCCAATACATCTCATTATCTTCTTGAGGGCTTTCAATACTTCCTTCAAAAGGTACTCTATGAGTTACAATTTGAATATCTTCATCTCCTGCAACCTCATACATAGTGATAACTTCTATCATACCATTATACTTAATCTCAGAATCTGTACGCTTTACTTGCTCATCTTGAAGTTTAAGGCATGATTTAAGGATCTCTCCAATACATGGCTTTGAAGATGCTACTGTTAAATCTTCTTTAACGATTATTTTATCTTCTTTTTCATTACACAAGCTGACAATTTGAATTTCCTCTTCTTTCGTCTCTATCATGCTATCTGCCTGTATATCTGTAATAATATTCGTTTCCTTGCATCCTGTAGCTTCTACACTAATTTGCATAATCGCCTTAACATTAACTTTTCTCTCATTTAAAATGTTATAGCTCATATGTTCAATATCATAATTAAAGTCTATACGTTGATCTTTATTAACACCCTCTAAAATAACGAAGTCTTCAATTGGAATCGAACCCTTCATTGTATACATACACTTTGAATTCCCTATAGATCTATAAAGGATACATACGTTAATTTTTCCTCTATACATGACCCTGTCTTGACTTACGTCGATTTGGTCAATGCATATATTACCATCTAGCTGAATAACTGACTGTAAATCGGGTTTTCCATCAGGTACAATTAAGTCACGTTCTTTAATTACTTGTACACTCTCTTTTTTTGCCATTTCATCTACTGTAATCGGCTTTTTAATCAGTTCTACTGACATTCCCTTTCCCCTCCTACTGCATTATACACAAATATATGTAACTGCTCTAAAATGTATGCCACTTACAAAATTGGACTAACTTTATCTAGTCTTATATATATTCTTATCCTTTGTACATTATTACTTTTTTTCTAATAGTTCATTACCTTTTATTTTAGTCTTTATAAAATAGTGGCTTGCATTTATTAATATAGGACTGCATCTTATTTTCAAATTCACTAGCCGAATCTGTAAAAAGTGGTTTTAAAAGTTCTTTTTCTATCTCATCTTTTGTCATTCTCTTTGGATTTACTTTTTCTACTTTCTCTGTTCTTTCTTCTTCATCTACGACTTTACTATCCTTTTCTTCATTAGAAACAGGCCCTCCTCTTCTACATTTACCTAGAACTTCATAACCACCTAATCCCTTCAATTTGGTAATGGTATATTCAAGTGCCTCATCTATAGTCAGCACCTTATAAAATGGACATTGTGCAATTCTTTCTACTATAAACACAGGATCTAGAGCATGAATAAGGACTCTTCCCGGTGAAGCTGCAAAGTCAGCCCCTGCTGCAAGAATTTCTTCAAAATAAGATTGGCATGCGCCTGCAAAAATAACTAACTCTGACATACTTGGTTTAATTGCTCTAGCTCTCTTTACTGATTCTACAAAGTAAGATGAATTTCTATATTCATTAATATCATAGAGACTCTTATGATTCTTATTTAAGGCATCATGACCTGTAAGTACCAAAATATCTGGATTATATTTTTCTATAAAGTGCTTAATCCTCTTGGGCTGTTCTGATTCAGCAACATGCTCTCCTATAGCTGGAATATCTAACATCTTATAATACTTAAGACACAAGTTAAGGTAAAAAGCATCTCCATCAATATGCAGAACCGTCCCTGTCTTTTGAAAGGTTGGATTTTTACCTTTTTGCTCATCTGCTCTCTTCTTTATAATCGTCTGTACTGTGTTTTCAATCGTATTCATGACATTATCTTCTTTAGAGGTATATCTCATTCCATCTGCAAGTTCTAAATCAGCTAGTGGTGCATCGGCAACAATTCTAAAAGATACCCCTTTTAGCCGAGCGATCTGATTAGGTGAAATATAGGTTATGCGAAATAAGATATCTCTTTTATAGGATAACCGTACAACATAATCTCCTACGGTAAACATAGCTTAACCACCTTCTTTACAGGTATTTATTATTATGTTTATTAAGTTTATGCTTTTCCTATTCCCTAAAATTATGGATAAAGATATAAAAAGAGGAAGACTTCGCTTTCTTTTAGCTATCGCCTTCCTCTTTTATATTTAATTAGATACGTTAAGTGCATATAAGAATGTACTTTGGTCATTACTACTATCTAACAAGATAGTGGTACTATAAACCATATAACCTGTTTTCTCAAATAAAACATTATAGCTACCATTGTTAAGTGTCACTGTATAAGGTGTTTCCCCACTATAAGCTCCATTAATATATACCTTTGCACCTGATGGGTCTGTATCTAATACAATGGTACGACTATTATCAGGCACTTCACTAGTGCTTATAGGATTTATATTTTCTTCTGGAGCTTCTTCTTCAATTGGTATGAGCGCCACACTTAGCTTATACACATCTTTTGAGAGATCCACTTGTCTTACCCACTTCTCATACCCTTCGGCTATAACTTCAACTTGGTATGTTCCCTGCTGAAGCGTAATTTCATCTCCAGGTTCATAGGTCGTGTCATCTATTTTAATTGTATAGTCTGTAATTTTTGCATTGATGTAAGGTTGGATGGTGGTATAAGCTATTTCTGCACTTTCTAGAGACATTTCATAGACTTCACCAGAAACCACACTAATCTTATCACTAATGGTTTCGTAACCATTCATCTTAATCACAATTTTATGTTCTCCTGGAATAAGCCTTATAGGTTCAGTAATGTCTTTAAACTGAATAATTCTAGAATAATCTATTTCTATTTGTCCATTTTGTGTGGGTAAATCTACCATATTTAGACTAGCAGAAGCTTCATCTATGGTCACACTCCACACTGTGCCATCTAACTCCTGAATACTAACAATATCAAAAGGTCCTATATTACCAATATCTGATTCTGACCTATCTGCATTTAAAACCATGATCTTATCTGTATAAGCGTAGCTTGTTCCAGCAATATTAAACTGCTTTGTGGTCTTATCTACAGTTACCCCACTTATTCTTTTAAAATTTTGTACATCTACTGATTTACTTATTGAAACAATACAATCCTTCTTATTTTGATAATCTACCTCAACGATGTCCCCCGTCTTAATCTGTGTGATAGGTAGAACCTTTCCATAAGCATCATAAATTCTAGCTGTATCAGCAATGGGTTTATTAAATGTACTCTTATTCTTAATATCATAGCCCATTATGATATCTTGTGTGATCTTTTCTATTAATATGATTCTATTTTCATTTAGCTCAATCGCTGTACTTGATACTTCACTTTCTATTTGTCTTGCTATGTATGTTTGTTCCTCGTATTTTTCTAAATATGTTTGTAATGCAGCAAATAATACAATCATAAGTATACTGAGTCCAATTATTGAAGTAATGATGATATTTCTTACAAACTGCTTGTTATTTCTTCTCACCGCTTCACCCCTTTATATATATCTAGTCTCATTGTAACCTTTTCACCTAAAATGTCAATCAAACAATAGATCGTGCTTATATCCATAATTTATTCCATAAAAAAAGGCTGATTTTTCTTCAGCCCCTTTTTATCTTCGCCTATTTTGCTACACTCTTACCAAGATTGAATCATCTTAGCAACTTCCAACTGACCATCTTTATAACTTAACATATTTTGCCACTTCTGTTCAAACATACTATAATTCCAGCGCCTCTTTGAACTCATATATTTAAAGCATATGCTGTTATATTTTTCAGGGTAAATCATCATAAACTTAAGCAAACGCATTTCATCCTTTGAAAGGGTCCTCTTGTTATCATATTCTTTAATAAGATTAAATAATAACCCCTTATTCCATTCATTCTTCTGCATAATTTTGCTTAAAATCTGTGCTAAATCTAATATTTGAATATCATAGTTACATACATCTATTTGACTGATTATGTATTCTCCCGCTTCAGTCTTACCTACTGTATGGTATGTAAAATCTCTATGACCAACACTCTTTGTATCTATTACATTTTGAATTAGCCTACATGCTAAGCTCTCATCAATACTACTAAGTGCTATCTCTTCTAATGATCTATATGCCTCACAGTCTTCAAGAAACATAAGTTCAAAATTAGACTTTTGCTTAAGGGATAATATGGTTTTCTTAAGCTTATAATTTTCAGTCTGCCTTTTCATATAGTACTCATAAATGTTTCGAATCTTTACCTTTTCAGGCTCTCTTATCTTGCTACTTATATTAATCGCTACCTTATGAAAATCTGCAAGAGCTACAATAATGCCCTTTAAGTCACCATAATCCTTAAAGTCAGTCTCTTCACATGGTTTATAAGCCTGCATAATATAAACTTCGTCTCCTAATATAGCATAAGGCATCTTTTTCTTAGTGGCATAAATACTGCTAATGTTATTAAAGTTACATCTACTTAGATGTGTATCCACCTCATAGCTAAAGCCTATTTGTTCTTTTGTTAAATCTACTTTCCGCAAGGCAAATTTGCCTTTATTGGTCTCTAAGTAGTAGTTACTTCTTACGTATTGATACCTCTTGATGTTTAGATCATATTGGCTAGTTAACTCTCTACATAGTGGTCTCACATCTTCTCCTCCTATCCTACAAAATCAATTGCGTCACCCTCAATGTCACTTCATCTCTTAATTTATATGATAGGCTGAGTAAAAAAATATCTAATTTCCATTTATTTTTTAATAAGAAGTTATAAATTTTACTTTTATATTTATTAGTCTATGTTATAATACAAATGTTATATAAAAATAGCAAAAATTTGTGAGGTTAGTACAATGAAGCGTAAAGGTTGGTTAATACCCATTTTAGTATTTGTTTTATCATTTTCAATATTATTTTTCTATCAAAAATCTCAAAGTAATGTGTCTCTAGCGACCACAACCGAGCTTCCTCCTATTCTATGGTCGAAGACACCAACAGCTATCAATAAAGTAACTTATTCTATTGGAGGCAAGCAAATTGAAGTTACTCGTCAAAATGATAAATGGGTTTTATCTAACTTAAACAACAAACACGCTGATGATTTATATATATATTCTATACTTGAGAATTTCACACAACCTATATTTGAAGAAGTTATTGAAATTAATCCTGCTAGCTTGACTCAATATGGTATTGATGAAACTTGTCCGAAACTTACTCTTTATGATCATGACGGCAATGAATATACATTAATTAAGGGAGATGCCATAGATAACTTAACTGATTATGTTTATGCACCTCTATCAAATACCGTTTATTCCATGCAAAACACCAATTTTACAAGTCTAAAAAGTGAGGAAACAGATTGGCTAAATAAACAACTCTTAGATTTTGATTTAGCCAATGTTACTAAAATTTCTTTTTCCTATAAAAGTATTCAAGCAACCTTAACACCTAGTTTAGTTGATAATGAAGTCACCTTTACAAGTAATAACATTAATGACCTACTGGCTGCTGAATTTGTACACTTCTTACAGACAAGTAAAATTGAGCAGTTCATTACAGATAATGCACCTGATCATGTCCTTAATGTTTATGGTTTTAGTGCACCTTCATTAAAATGTACAATTTACTTAAACACTGGTACCACACTTTCTCTGACTATTGGTAATATCAATGAGGATGAAAATATCTGCTATGCCACAGTAAATGAAAGTAATAACATCGTGGCTATTCCTTACTTTGATTTTTCACAGTTTGATGCCTTATATGCAGAATATCATGGAGATAGTTCAGAATATCTGGGCTAGTGTCTATATCCTATTATGAACATAGTTTAGTAGAGGGGTAAATAGTATCCCTATAACGCTCCTACTAATCACCCCAAAAAGGGCGAATCTTTCACCTATCTTAAGTGAAGGATTCGCCCTTTTCATTCCTATTCCTATTCTTCTCCTCTATTCCCATAGATTTTCTGACAATAGCTTATTAATTTATCTTTTTCATTCGCTAATGGATCACGAATGACTTTATCTAAGGCTTCATCAAGTAACCAACCTATTTCTTTTCCTCTTGGAATACCTGCTGCCATTAAATCTGATCCAGTAATAGCAAGCATAGACTTTTGATAAGGTTCATTACTTGCCATGACTTCTTCTTTTAATTTCTTTTGTTTTTCGATGTTTTTGATTTTAGGCTCTAACTTGTCTGGATTTTGTGACCTAGCATCTGCTAATTGTACTTTCATGAGTTCATCAAAAAGTTCTGGCCCGATCTCCATAAGCATCTTCTTAACATAAATCTTATCTATTGTATGCTTGATATGATAGTCATGGAAATAAATAAGCGATGAGACTTCTTTTATCATACGATTATCTAATTTAAGTTCTCTTAAAATTTTACCTGCTAGCTCTACAGATTTCTTAGGATGATTATAAAAATGATCAATACCATTTTTATCAGTGGTGCGTGTATATGCCTTTCCTAAATCGTGAAGTAGCATAGTTAGTCTTAATCTTATAGTAGGCTCTACATTCTCCATCGCTACAAGTGTATGTTGTGCCACATGATAGATATGGTGTGGATGATTCTGAGGTGTATCATATGTCTTAATGAATTCTGGAATGATATACTCTAATAACCCAAGTTTTCTTAAAAGGTTGATATGAGTAGGTCTATCCGATACACAAATTTTTAAGAATTCATCTCTAATACGTTCTTTACTAATATGTGTTAAAAGTTCTTTACATGCCTCAATGCCTTGAATGGTATCTTCATCTATAGAAAATCCTAACTGAGCAGAAAATCTTACAGCACGTAATATTCTTAATGCATCTTCTGTAAAACGCTCCTTAGCACATCTTACCGAAGAAATGTACCCTTTTTTAATGGCTTCTTGTCCATGATAAGGATCTACAAACCCTCTTACTGGATGATAGGCTATTGCATTCATAGTAAAGTCACGTCTTGATAGATCTAAGGTAATATCTTCTACGAAACTTACTTCTTCTGGTCGTCTAAAATCTTTATATTCACCTTCAATGCGATAAGTAGTTACCTCGAAGTGCTGCTCATTTAAAATAACCGTTACTGTCCCATGCTTAATACCTGTATCATAGGTCCTTCTAAAGACTTCCTTCACCTGTTCTGGTTTAGCAGATGTTGTAATATCCCAATCATGAGGTGTTCTCCCCATAAGAAGGTCTCTTACACATCCCCCAACAATATAAGCTTCATAGCCCGCTTTCTCTATAGTATCTATTATACAAATCGCTTCTTTCGGGATTTGTTTATTGTATTGTGTAAGCATTTCTTTCCTCTTTCTAAGCATACTTTAGTTCAAGTATTGACATTAATTAGTTTCATTATATCATATCCTATTTATTTTGTATGCTTGTTAACTTTACTTCCGTTCTATTGCCATATTAAACATTCCCCATGTTTCATCCTTATAGGTAAAGCTCTCTTCATCGTATGTTTCTGTAACGAATCCAACTTTTTCATAGCACTGCTTGGCAGTAAGGTTCACATCATATACGCCTAGTGTCACTCTTTTTACCTTTAATAACTCAAACGCATATTTTACGGCTAATTCTACCATTTCCTTTCCATATCCTAGTCCACGTTTATTCTCATCTATCACAATAAAGCCTAAATGTACACTTTCCTTTTCATAATTTATCCTTCGCATTGAGAAATGGCCCACAGGTATCCCTTTTTCATCTAATGCAACCAAAACCCACTCCAATTCATTTTGCTCACATTCATCTTTATAAGCTTTTAATTGCTCTATGGTTAAAGGATAATTGAATTTATCTGCACACCACATCTTAAATACTCGTTCTTCCTTAATCCAGTTAATCATTAAATGCGCATCACTTATTTTAAATGGCCTAATCCTTAACACTTTAGCCCTCCTTTAGTAGCTGTCATATATTTATATTTTTCTCTAGTTATTTTATCCGATATTTCTTCAAGATAGGAGGGGTATCACGAAATAAATTTACGTGATACCCCTCTTACCTTTATGCTTGCGCCCTGTCATAAATATGTTCTTCTAAGATGATTCCTTTGTCCATAGATACAATTCGATCTGCTACCATTTTAGCAAATTCCATATCATGTGTGATAATAAGCATAGCCATTCCTTCACCACTTAGGCTTTTAATAAGTTTAGTCACTTCTCCAGTAAGTGCTGGATCAAGTGCAGAAGTAGGTTCATCAAAACACATAAGTTTTGGTTTTAACGCTAAAGCCCTTCCAATAGCTACACGTTGTTTCTGTCCTCCTGAAAGTTCATAAGGATAATTTTGTGCCTTATCACCTAATTCTAGAAAGTTTAAAATATCCATTGCTTTCTTTCTAGCTTCTTCTGGTTTTTCTTTAAGGACACGAATAGGTGCCTCTATGAGATTTTCCATAACTGATTTATGAGGAAAAAGGTTAAA
>JAHLFQ010000103.1 GCA_018883705.1 Candidatus Cellulosilyticum pullistercoris | reverse complement strand
AAAGCATGCAGTGCATTATTTTCGTCTACACCGAATTTTTCACTAGAGATAAAGATTGTTCCTGATGTCCCAAGAGAGATATTACATCTTCCCTCTCCTACTGTACCTGTTCCAATAGCTGCTGCTGCATTATCTCCTGCTCCTGCTATAATCTTACAAGCTGTACTAAGCCCTAGCTTATTAGCGACATCTTCCTTTAATGTACCAACCACTTCATAGCTTTCATAAAGTTTAGGTAATTGTGCTTCAGAAATACCACAAATCTCAATCATTTCTTTAGACCAACACTTATTTTTGACATCCATTAAAAGCATCCCCGATGCATCTGACACATCGGTACAATGTACCCCTGAAAGCTTATAAGCAATGTAGTCTTTAGGTAACATGATTTTTTTAATCTTATTAAAATGCTCTGGCTCATTTTCTTTAACCCATAAAATCTTTGGAGCCGTAAATCCAGCAAAAGCAATATTAGCTGTATATGTAGATAAATTCTTCTTACCAACTACTGTGTTTAAGTAATCTGTTTCTTTACTTGTACGCCCATCATTCCATAAAATAGCGGGACGAATCACCTTATCATTTTCATCTAAAATAACAAGACCATGCATTTGGCCTCCAAAGCTAATACCTGCTACCTGACTCTTATCATATTCACTTGTTAATTCTTTAATACCTTCGAGCGTTTCCTTCCACCAATCTTCTGGGTTTTGTTCTGACCAACCTGGTTTTGGAAAGTAGAGAGGATACTCTCTGGTAACCGTTTTTTGTATTTTCCCTTCCCCATTCATTAATAAAAGTTTTACAGATGAGGTTCCTAAATCTATACCAATGTATAACATAAATGATCTCCTTCTTAAAAAGCTACCTCACTTTTAGTCATGAACTATTAAAAATGAAGTAGCCTTATTATCTTACTTAAATATTAATTGTGAAATGGATTTTCTGTAGGATATCTTACCCCTTTAGGTTGGTTATATCCGATTTCATCTACTTCTACACCAATATATTTAAATACCTCATACAATGTTTTTCCAAAGTTACCAAAAGCAACTGCACCATGATGTGGGTAGTTCTTTTCAATTAACACATGGCGATAGAATCTGCCCATTTCTGGGATAGCAAATACTCCAATTGCACCAAATGAACGTGTTGCAACAGGTAATACCTCACCTTCTGCAATATAAGCTCTAAGCTTAGCATCTGATGTACTTTGTAGTCTAAAGAATGTAATGTTACCTGGTGCAATATCTCCTTCAAGTGTACCTTGTGTTACTTCTTCTGGAAGGGCTCTTGCCATAATCATTTGATACTTCATAGCACAGAAAGATAATTTCTTAGATGGTGTATTTCCACAGTGGAATCCCATAAATGTATCTTTTAATGTGTACTCAAATTTACCTTTGATTTCTTCTTCATACATATCAGCTGGCACTGAGTTATTAATATCTAATAATGTAACTGCATCTTCACTAATGACAGTTCCAATAAATTCACTAACTGCACCATAGATATCTACCTCACAAGATACAGGAATACCCATAGCTGTTAAACGGCTATTTACGTAACATGGTACAAATCCAAACTGTGTTTGGAAAGCTGGCCAGCATTTTCCTGCGATTGCTACATATTCTCTTGAACCTTTATGTGCTTCAATCCAGTCTAGTAAAGTTAATTCATATTGAGCAAGCTTTGGTAGAATTTCTGGTTTTAAGTTACCTTCTCCAAGCTCTGCTTCCATATCTTTAACCACATCTGGGATACGTGGATCATTTGCATGCTTATTAAACGCTTCAAACAAATCAAGTTCTGAGTTTTCTTCAATTTCAATACCTAAATTGTAAAGTTGTTTAATAGGTGCATTACAAGCTAAGAAATCTTGTGGTCTTGGTCCGAAAGAAATCACTTTTAAGTTATTAAGACCAATAATTGCACGTGCAATTGGTACAAATTCTGCAATCATATCAGCTACTTCTTGAGCTGTTCCTACTGGATATTCTGGTATGTATGCTTTAAGGTTACGAAGCTTTAAATTGTAGCTTGCATTAAGCATGCCACAGTAAGCATCACCACGTCCTTGGATTAAGTTACTTCCTGTTTCCTCTGCTGCTGCTACATACATAACAGGTCCATCAAAGTATTTAGCAAGTAAAGTTTCCGCTGTTTCTGGACCAAAATTTCCAAGATAAACAACTAAACTATTACAACCAGCTGCTTTGACTTCAGCTAAAGCTTGTTGCATATGTATTTCGCTTTCAACTACAGTTGGACACTCATAAATTTCACCATTATACGCTGCTACAACTGCTTTTCTTCTGCTTTCAGATAAAGCCATTGGAAAACAATCTCTACTTACTGCAATAATACCCATTTTTACTTGTGGTAAATTTCTCATCTTTTCAATTCCCCCTAATATCATTCTATATCTATTATTTTATTGTTAAATTTTCACCTTTTAACCCAATAAATGCGCCTTCTTTATCAAGCCCTGACTCAGGATGGGCAATCAGCCATTTATTGCGTGCAAATAATAACTGGTCTTCTTTTATCCTTGTAACTTTTTTAATATCTGTATTGGTTCCTTTAGGTAAAGCTACCACACATTTAAATCCATCTTCATGAACATGGCATGGTGCATAGTGAAGTGTCGTTGCATAAACTTCTACTACTGTGCCAGCTGGTACTAAAAAAGCCTCTGCTTTAACCGTATCATAACTAAAATCTTCTTCAATATCTTGTTCCATTCCCAAAATCAAAACCATATCTGTGACAGCAATATTAACCTCGGAATCCCTGTGATATTCAAAAGCATTTAATACCTTATTATGTCCATTGCAATAACCTATTTGAACTGGCATGCCTCCATATAAGCTATAGGTAATATTTTGAGCTGACTTACAAGATTCTAATGACATCTCACTTGGTACATAAATAACGCCTTCTGGTACTTCAAGCTTTTCCATCACATCTAAAATATCCTTACACTCAAAATCTTTAATGACTCTTCCATACTTTTGAAACGCCTTATCACTTACATTTAGAATGTTCATAATGTCCCCCTCTCCTATAATTAGTTCATCCATTAAACTATATATTATATATATCACTTTTTCTTTAAATGTACAATAATAATGACTATTTTATATTTTAACAAATATCACTTCATGTTTTTAGTTATATTTTCACGCTTTTCACTCTCCTCAAGTTATGCTAAGATAGGCTTATTAAAAATCAGGGAGGTGCCTTACATGCTAATTGGCAGTCAAGAACTTATTCACGACATTAATTCAAAACTTGTACTTACTAATATCATTAATGACGG
>JAHLFQ010000102.1 GCA_018883705.1 Candidatus Cellulosilyticum pullistercoris | reverse complement strand
CTTCCCTTAAAGTAAAGCTCGAAGAGCTCTTCCATTGTAGAATAACAGACGTTGTTTTCACCTAGTTCTGGTAAAACTGTTGAAACGTATTCTCCAAATAGATGGTTTGGAGAAATAATCATAATGTTATCACTAGTAAGTCCTTCACTCATGCGTTCATATAATAAAAACGCAATACGGTGCATGGCAATCGATGTCTTTCCACTTCCTGCTACACCTTGTACCATTAAGAGGTCATTGCCCTTATCCCTAATGATTAAATCCTGTTCTTTTTGAATGGTCTCAACAATATTTTTCATATAGCTAGAGGCATTATGCCCTAAGGCTTGTTGGAGCATTTCATCTGTAATAGCAATAGATGAGTCAAAGTAATACTTTAACTCGCCTTTTTCAATCTCATATTGTCTTTTTAAACTCACAGCTCCTCTAATTTCGCCACAAGGCGCCTGATAGCTTGCTGCTCCAATTTCATTACGATAGAACATACTTGCAATAGGTGCACGCCAATCATAAACAAAGACTTTATATGACTGATCATCCATAATATTTTGATAGCCTAAATAGATTTTCTCTAAATCTTCCTCATCCTCTGTAAAATCAAATCGTGCAAAGTAAGGCTTGTCATATACCCTCTTATACTTTTCTACATTACTTAGCTTTTGCTCATATTGAGCCGTCTCCATACGTTCCATAGCATGAAACTGGCTCATCTCTATATTTCTATCAAAATCATCGACTGTGGAAACCCCACCAGCAAACATTTCTTTTCTAAGTGCCACTAGATTTTTCTTTTGCTTATTGGCTAATTCCCCTGCCACACTAATATGCTCATCTAAGAAACTTATTACTGACTTTAAATAATCTTTTTCCTCTATTAATACTTTATCGTAATCACTCATGTACTACCTCCAATTCTATCTGTCTATGATAGCATGACTTAGCATTTTTTGACCATAAAAACAGCCTATCATTTTGGGAATATCTCTCCTCTAATAGGCTTTCTTATAATCTCTTTCATTATCCTTAACGTATTCATATTATGAATCTTTTATGCAAAAATCGTCTGAACTAATATCATATAAACAATAGTTCCTCCTGCAATGCTAAGTAGCGTGTTATTTTTCCAGTGGTGTAATCCAATAATACAAAGTATTGCCACTGCTTCTGGTAATCCAAACGGCATAACGGTAAACTTTACTTCTTTTAAACAATACACCACTAAAAGGCCAATCATTGCATAGGGCAGAACCGTCCCTAAATAATTAATATAAGCTGGCACTTCTTTGCCTTCAGGAAATAAAATAAAAGGTAGACTTCTCGTTAGAAATGTCCCCAGGGCAATTGCAATAATCATTATTAAAGTTTGAATAGGTGATAAATACATCTTTTTTTCCTCCTACTTACACTCTGTTAAAGGTTCTATTTGCTTTGTCTTATTCATGTCCTTAACTTTTTCATCTATCTTATCCGCAAACTGTCCTTTTTCTAACTTACCTCGTCCTAAGGTCAGTACAATTAGAAGCATAATCATCGCTGGGATAATAAAATGACTAGTTCCAAACATCATAATACTAATGATTGAACACACCATTCCAATTATACTCGGCACTCTATTTTTAACTTCTTTCCAACCATTAATAAAAATGACTACAAAAAGAGCCGTTAAAGAAAAATCAATCCCCTTTGTGTTAAACGTAATCAGATGTCCAATTAATCCTCCTATTAATGAACATAGTGCCCACTGTGCATAATTAATTAGAGAAATAAAGAAATAAAACCACTTTGGCTCCACATCTTCGGGTGGATCAAAGCTATATGTAATAGAAAAAGTTTCATCACATAACCAGTAAATCAAGAAAAATTTCAGCTTACCTATTCCCTTATATTTTTTTAGTAAGGATAAACCATAAAATAAATGCCTTGCATTAACCATCAATGCCATGAAAAAAGCTTGTACTGGGTCAAAACTGACTACTAATAAATTAATCGCCACAAACTGCATACTGCCACAATAAGCAATCGTACTCATTAAGAAAGACCATAAAGGTCCATATCCTTTAGTACTCATTAATACACCATAAGCTATTCCTAAGAAAGTAAAACCTGCCATAACAGGAATATTATGAGGAAAAGCAGCCTTTAAAGCCTTAAGTAGCATCTTCTTTTTATCTTCCATCCATTTCAACTCCTCATATTATTATTTAATTTTTCAAAATTATACCACTTTAGTGTCAAGTATACAATATACGAATTATGCATTTTAGCTACTATCTTTTCCTTAAATTATTGATATAATAAAAATAATAATTTACAAAAATTAGGAGGTTTTTATGACTTGTTTCAGAAGCCTTATAAGATATTTACGTAAAATTTGCTTTATTTTATTACGAACTCTAATAACCATTATGTCACTTCATATCCTTATTACGCTCTTTCTCTATATTTATATTCCTCCATGGAACATCAATTCTTCACCTATTAATGCTGCTATTTTAGTTTTACTCTACTATGCTATCCCACTGATTACACTGCTCTTTTTTTACCTTATTATGAATCAGTTTATTCATCTTGAATCCGATGATCCTCCTAAGAAAAAAGGCAAAAAACAAGCTAAAAAAAGTGAAAAACTCCCTCAAGAAGATTAGCTCAAACTAAACGTATGCAAAAAGGGCTGTACAGCTAGCATCGCTAGTTGTACAACCCTTTTTATGCAGTAAAATTTAATTAAGCTTTTACTACGTTTTCAGCTTGTGGCCCACGGTTACCTTCTGTGATATCGAAAGTTACTGATTGCCCTTCTTCTAAAGTTTTGTATCCTTCACTTTGAATAGCTGAGAAATGTACAAATACATCGTCTCCACCTTCTGTAGAAATGAATCCATAACCTTTTTCTGCGTTAAACCATTTAACTGTACCTGTCATGTTAGGTACCTCCTTAAAAATAAAATTGTAAACTGATACATAAACAAAAATTCACACATTGCCAGAAATCATATACTTTATATAATCTCTGGTAATGTGTGAAATCTATAAACATATATCATATTCCTTTCCATTATATGTCAGAAAATCTTATTTGTCAAATCAAATACGACTGCCTTTTAGCTTGTTCAGTACTCTAAGTCAGTCGTATTCTCTTTATCTTACAAATAAGTTTTCTTTTTTGTTTACTGTTCAGTTTAGGGTAGTATAATATTCTTTATCTTCTAACACTAAACCATTCTATCCATTTCACTCTAATTATATACGTATTTTTATAAATTATTTTATCCTTCTTATGCCCCTAATATTTCATCAATACTTCTAAGTTCTTCTTCTGTAAACTCTAGATGATCTAAGGCTTTTACACAGTCTTCAATTTGACTTACCTTACTTGCACCAATGAGTACCGAAGTCAGTTTTCCTACCTTTAAATCCCAGGCAAGTGCCATCTGAGCCAGACTTTGTCCTCTTTTCATAGCTATTTCATTAAGTGCCTTTACCTTCGTTACTAATTCTTCTGTAATTTCACTTTCACTCATAAAAATGCTACTACTTGCTGCACGTGAATCTTTTGGAATACCATTTAAATAGCGATTTGTTAATTTGCCGCCCGCAAGTGGTGAGAACGCAATACTGCCTACTCCTTCTTTTTCTAATACATCCATAAGCTCATCTTCAATCCATCTATTAAGCATAGAATATCTAGGTTGATGAATCAGACATGGTGTTCCTAAGTCATTTAGGATATCAATGGCTCTCTTAGCTTCTTCTGCCTTATAATTTGAGATACCTACATAAAGGGCTTTACCCTGCCTTACTAATAAGTCTAATGCACCCATGGTTTCTTCTAATGGTGTATTAGGGTCTGGCCTATGATGATAGAAAATATCTACATAATCAAGTCCCATACGCTTTAAACTTTGATCTAAGCTAGATACAAGATATTTCTTAGACCCCCAGTCTCCATAAGGCCCTGGCCACATATAATACCCTGCTTTAGTAGAGATTACTAACTCATCTCTATAAGGTAAAAAATCTTCTTTAAGTATTCTTCCAAAATTAGATTCTGCTGAACCTGCTGGTGGGCCATAATTATTTGCTAAGTCAAAATGTGTAATGCCTAGATCAAATGCACATCTTAACATTTGACGGCTCGTTTCAACCTGTGTAACATCCCCAAAATTATGCCATAATCCTAAAGAAATAGCAGGTAATAGTAGACCACTTCGCCCACACCTATTATATTTCATCTTCTCATAACGCCCCTCATTTGCAATATACACCATCTCTTTTCCCCCTTACAAAATACTATTTTTTAATACTTCCCTTCTAATTTATTGTACACCAAATCTTCTCTGGGATATATTCTTCTTCTAAAAAAAGATGGATTTCTCATTAAGAAAATCCATCTTTTAAATGATTTATTTAGTTTGCTTTCTTTTTCAGCCTTTCTAGCTTACCTGTGTTATATAAAAACATATAAACTGCCATGCCACAAATCAAAATATAACCAATCACACTTAGATAATCTGGCACTTGGCCAAATAATAAAAATCCCATAACTGCTGCAAAAATAACTTGTGAATAGTCATAAACTGAAATCTCTTTAGCCGGTGCATAACAATAGGCTGCTGTTATTGCAAACTGTCCACCTGCTGCTGATAACCCTGCTAAAAGTAGTACGACTATTTGCATACCTGTCATTGGTGTATAGTTTATGAGTAAATAGGGTAATGTCACTAAACAAGAGAAGGTAGAGAAGAAAAATACAATAAAAGGCCCCTTCTCTCCACGTTGTCCTAACCTTCTTACTGCTGTATACGCAGCTCCTGCTCCCATTCCTCCCATAAGACCAATAAGGGCAGGCATCATTTCCATTCCTTCAAAACTTGGTTTAATGATAAATAAACAACCTATAAACGCCCCTATTAATGAGAAGATTTGTACGAAATTGACCTTTTCCTTTAAAAAGATATAGCTAAAAATAATTGCAAAGAATGGTGACATCTTATTAAGCATAGAAGCATCTGCTAAAAGCAAATGATCTATCGCATAAAAATTACATAAAATACCTATCGTCCCACAAAGTGAACGAACAATAAGTAGCATAAGATTCTCTTTCTTACAAGAGAAACCAATTCTATTCTTTTTAAGGATAATTGCTGCAAAAACAAGTGCTACAAAATTGCGAAAGAAACTTTTTTGTACTGAAGGTAAATCTCCCGATAACCTTACAAATACATTCATAAGTGCAAAGCAAAATGCAGCTAGTAAAATATAGATAATCCCTTTATACTTTTGATTCATTTTAATACCTCTAATTTATGTCTAATCTATTTTTCATTTTATCAGACTTTCTAGTAAATGTCTTTCTTATCTTGATTATACCTCGACACTAATATTATTCCTTCTCCATATCTTTGTATGATAAAGAATATAAAGTGCAAGAGCAGATAGTGCATTACTAATAACTACTGAATACCAAACACTTTGCACACCTAAATGTAACACACTCTCACAAATATAAAGCGTTACAAATCTAAAGATCCAGAGCCTAGAAGCATCTATCGCCATTGTAATCATAGTGTGCCCCGTTCCTTGAAAGAGTCCCATCGTTGTATTATAAACCCCATTAGTCCAACAATAGATAGCCAGGATTACTAAGTACTGCATACCTAACCTAATAACCTCCTCATCTGAGGAGAAAATTTTAACAATAGGTGCTGCTATAGCTTCTCTTGATAAAATAATGCCGCCTATCAGTAAGAAAACAACTATCATATTTCTAGCTAGACGATAGCCCTTATCTGCTCTCTCATACTGACCTGCTCCTGCATTCTGCCCCACAATAGTAGAAGTTGCAGAACCCATAGCATTAGAAGCTGTTGTAATCAGTCCATTAACACGGTTACCAATACCATAAGCCGCTACAGCTATAGGGCCATATGCTAGAACATTTTTACTCATTAATAAAAAGCCAAACTGCATCGTACTTCCACCTACAGCAGTAGGTAACCCAATCTTTATAATTTGCATTATTTTTTTCTTTTCAAATTTAAGATTCTTAAGGTTAATATGTATTGGATTGCTTGCTTTAATAAGTGAGTAAAATGCAATAAGTGCACAAGGTACCTTAGCAAGAAGCGTAGCAAGAGCAGCTCCTGTAATGCCCCAGCCCATAACTACCATAAATAATGGGTCTAAAATCATATTTAAAACAACACCTACAATATTAAGTAGTAGTGGCCTAACAGTATCTCCCTGAGCCTGATTAACTGCACTAAATAAATTAATCATAAATAAAAACGGCATATCCATAATAACGATTTGAAGATAGGTTTTACCATATGTATAAACGTTTCCTTCAGCACCTAACCATCTAACAATACTCGGTGTAGTGAGCATGCAAGCAAGACTACAAATAATAGAAAATAACATAGCACAAGAAAAGAGTTGTCCTACCATTCTATTAGCATTATCCTCATCTTTTGCCCCTACATATTGTGCAATCAATATAGCACCTGCCGCAGTAATACCCGTTCCAAAGTTCACAACAATACTCTGAATAGGTGAAACTAATGTAATTGCTGCCATGTGTTCAGTCCCAATTTTCCCTAACCAAAAAGTATCCGTTAAATTATACATCGTCTGAATCAAACTATTAAATATAACTGGAATAGATAAGGTTAAAATCGCCTTAGTCAGATTACCTGATAAAATCATATCTCTGTTATACTTTCTCGCCATCTTTAAGTCACCCTATTTCCTTATATTTGGACTCAGTTCTTAGTCCAGTTTAGTTACGTTATATCTTCATAATTAGTATATTACCATATAACGATTCCTATTTATTATCTTATCATACTATTTAAATTATTTTAATATTTTCATCATATTTATCAGTAGTTATATGAATTTTCAGTTCTATTTTAGTCAATATTTCTATTTAGAGTATCATTTTTGTCAAACTTTAATGATTTCTTATAATAAAATAAAAAGAAGATAGTCTTATAGAACTACCTTCTTATATTCATCATATATCTTATAAATCATCTAATTCATGCTTTAATCTATCAATAAGTTCTTGTGATGTTGCACTTAAACCTTTTTTCACAAGCTGAACCATAGCTTCTTCTATGCTTGTAAGCTTGAAACTACTTTGATAAAGCTTTACTTTATTCAGTAGGTCACTAGATAATGCAATTTCCACTTTTTCACTAGTTCCCTTTTTCTCTACCTTAACCTCTTCATACCATTCAGGCATACCTATGCAGCGTCCATTTTCTGTTTCTACAAATATTAATCTTGGCTTATTTCCCTTATCTAGTCTAATATTACGCTCTAGCGTTTGTGACAAAGATTGAATGGGATTCTTTGCTGTACTAGGCGCTACCAATTTTCTCTCTTGAGCCATTCTTGCTAAATCCTTAGATTTAATCGGTTTCCTGTACTCAGATAAAAGTTCTGCTGCTGCCTGCTGTATTGTAATTGTCTTCTCCATCCTATCCCTCTTATCCTCAAAATAATTTCTCTTTTCTTATTATAAGAGAGATTTTACCTATTTATCAACATCCACTTATTGACATCTCTTCCCAATTCATCCTCTTATCATCTATTGTTATTCAACCTGGCATCATCTTTCCATCCTCTCGGCATCACACATCATCATAAACAATCATTTTGCAGCATCTTTTCATCACCTATCATCACTTTTTCATCATTTTGCGATGATGGGTGATGATAAAAAATCTCGCCTTGATGAATATCTTAACCTTTGCCACTTCATACTGTTATTTCTAAGCCTTTTTTGCATATCATTCATCCCCTTTCATCCATTGATACACATGGTTTCCCTCATCTACAATCATCTACTTCTTATCTTATCTTCATACCATCACTCCGCTTATTTTCTATGTAAAATCACTTGTTTTTTAGTTCTATTTTTGCAAATCAAAAGAGCAGATATAGATTAATTC
>JAHLFQ010000101.1 GCA_018883705.1 Candidatus Cellulosilyticum pullistercoris | reverse complement strand
CTCCACCCGTTACTATCGTCGGCAGCGTCAGATGTGTATAAGAGACAGCCCAGCTTCTATCACATTCTACCTTATTGACCATAATAAGCATTTTTACCATGCTTTCTCATGAAATGTTTTTCCTTAATAGCTTCTGGCGCAGGCTTAACATGGACATTAATTTGCTCTGTCTGAAAAGCCATTTTGGCCACTTCTTCTAAGACTACCGCATTATGTACCGCTTCCATAGCATCCTTTCCCCACGTAAAAGGACCATGATTGATACAAAGCACACCAGGTACAAAACTAGCATTTAATCCTTTAAAAGTTTCTATAATAACTAGTCCTGTATTCTTTTCATAATCATTTTCTATCTCATCCTGAGTCAGACTTCTAGCACATGGAATACTACCATAAAAATAATCGGCATGTGTGGTCCCATAACAAGGAATACTTCTTCCTGCCTGAGCCCAAGAAGTTGCCCAAGGAGAATGGGTATGTACAACGCCTCCTATTTCAGGAAAAGCCTTATAAAGCTCTAGATGGGTAGGTGTATCAGAAGAAGGTTTATATTTTCCTTCTATCTTATTTCCTTTTAGGTCTATAATCACCATATCATCAGGTTTTAATAACTCATAATCCACACCACTGGGTTTAATGACCACATAATTAGTTGCTCTATCAATACCGCTTACATTCCCCCAAGTATAAGTAATAAGACCTCTTCTAGGAAGCTCCATATTGGCCTTATAAACTTGCATTTTTAATGCTTCTAACATTTTAAATCCCCCCTTATCTTAAGGCTTCTACTGCCGCTCTTTCAATCGTAAGTCCTGCTATATATCGTTTAATAAAGGTATCAAATCCTTCTACATCTCTTGGGTCTGGCATCACTCTAATAGCCGTTTCTCCTGCAAATACTTTATGGGCTAAATAAGCATCCAATGGCTCATCTTCGCCTTTACTTTTCATATAAGACGCTAGTAATGCAATGCCCCATGCACCCCCTTCACCAGCTGTTTCCATCACAGAAACGGGTGCATTCATAGCAGCTGCCATGATTTTTTGACCTACTTCTTTGGTCTTAAATAAGCCACCATGCCCTAGTACTTCATCTACTTGTACGCCTTCTTGTTTTATTAAAATATCTAAACCTGTCTTTAATGCACCTAATGCAGTAAACAAATGAACTCTCATAAGGTTTGCCAGATTAAACTTACTATCGGAACTTCTTACAAGTAATGGCCTACCTTCTTCAAACTGAGTGATATGTTCTCCTGAGAAATAGTTATAAGCAAGTAAACCACCACAATCGGCATCTCCTTCTAAGGCTTTATGATATAAAGTATCGAATAGTTTAGTCATATCTACTTCTATACCAAAGCTTTCTGCAAATTCCTTAAACAAATTCACCCATGCATTTAAATCAGAAGTACAGTTGTTACAATGTACCATAGCCACTAAATTACCAGTAGGTGTGGTTACTAAATCAATTTCTTCATATACCTTAGATAATTCTTTCTCTAAGACGAGCATAGCAAAAACTGAAGTCCCTGCTGATACATTTCCTGTTCTCTTTGCAATACTATTTGTTGCTGTCATTCCTGTTCCAGCATCACCTTCTGGAGGACAGAGAGGAATACCTGATTTTAACTGGCCTGATACATCTAATAGTCGTGCGCCTTCTTCTGTCAGTACGCCTGCCCTTTCTCCAGCCACCAAGACTTTGGGAAGAATGTCTGCTAACTTCCATGCAAATCTTTTATCAGCTACTAATTGATCAAATTTATGAATCATGGCTTCATTATAATCTTTAGTTTCAATATCAATAGGGAACACACCTGAGGCCTCCCCTATTCCAAGCACCTTTTCACCTGTCAGTTTCCAATGAATATAACCTGCTAATGTTGTAAAAAAATCTATCTCTTTAACATGTTCTTCTTCATTTAAGATAGCTTGATATAAATGTGCAATACTCCATCTTTGTGGTATATGATACTCTAGCACCTTAGTTAATACCTCTGAAGCCTGGCTGGTCATAGTATTTCTCCATGTTCTAAAAGGTACAAGTAACTTGCCTACCTTATCAAATGCCATATAGCCATGCATCATACCACTAAATCCTATAGCACCTATTGTCTGAAGTGATGTATCGTACTTTACTTTTACATCTTCTATCATCTTCTGATAACTATCTTGTAAGCCACTCCAAATATCTTCTATACGATAGGTCCATATATTGTTTTCTAGTCTGTTCTCCCAATCATGACTACCAGAGGCAATAGGCGTATTGTTGCTATCTACTAATACAGCCTTGATTCTAGTAGAGCCAAACTCAATCCCCAAAGCCGTCTTACCACTTATGATATCTTCTTTTACCTGACTATGATCTAATAACCCCACCTTAAATTCCTCCCCATTTAATAAATACCTTTTAAATACTCCTAAATAAACTTTCTAGATATATTTTATCATCTTTTATACAGAATTAAATGTTTTATCAAAATATTTTAGTTTAAATTTGACCATGCTTTTAATTTAAATTATAATATTTTAAAAAATCTAAATTATTATCCAAGTAATATAAGGAGATGTCTATGTTACATATTAAATCTTTAGATGAAGGTCTTAGAGTTTTTAAAGCTCTGGGCTCAGATGTTCGTATAAAGATTATTAAACTTCTGCTACAAAAGAAAGACATGAATATGAATGAACTTGCTACTGAACTTAATATTACTAACGGTGCTCTAACTGGCCATATTAAGAAATTAGAAGATGCAGGTCTTATTTCTATTTCTAATGAAGTTAGTGGCCACGGAAATCAAAAAAAATGCTCCGTACATCTAGATAAAATCTTAATTGATTTTGATCCGCAAAGTACACCTGAAAACATCTTTCAAACTGAACTTAGAGTGGGTCAATATTCTGATTATAGTATCTATCCTACTTGCGGTTTAGCTTCTTATGAGCAACTAATTGGTGAAGTAGATGATCCTAGATATTTTGCTCATCCAGACCGGTATCATGCAGATATTCTTTGGTTTACTAAAGGTTATGTTGAATATATCATTCCTAATTTTATTCCTACACTTCAAAAGATTGATCAAATTTCTATTTCAGCAGAACTTGCTTCTGAAGCTCCTGGTTTTAATAATGTATGGCCTTCTGATATTCATTTTTATCTGAACGATGTATGCCTAGGCAGCTGGACTAGTCCTGGTGATTTTGGGGGAGTTAAAGGTATTTTCACCCCCGATTGGTGGGCACCTAACTGGAATCAATACGGCTTACTTAAATTACTTGTCATTAATGACAAAGGGACATTCATTGATGGTTTACAAATCTCCAATGTGACTATCCATGATTTTAATCTGGACTATAAGAGTACTATTAAGTTTAAATTTGCTGTTCCTGATACAGCACACTATGTAGGCGGACTGACTATTTTCGGTAAGAATTTCGGAAACTATAATCAAGATATTAATGTAAGAATTAGCTATAGCCCTATTAAATAAAATACTACTTTCTATCCATAAAAAAGAGAGGAAAAGCTTTTAAGCCTTTCCTCTCTTTTAATATTCACCATTTTTTATTAGGGCAACTATTCGTAAGGATTGCAGCGCGCATTTCTACAAAGCACCCACAATGCTTACACATGCCATTGATAAGTGAATCACAGCTTTTACATCTACTAAGACGCTGCTCATAACTTATTGCATCTGCCTTAATTTCTTCATCTAGCTGAGCAATATAGGTAAACATAGTTTTAAATTCAGCTTTCTCATCTAAATCTCTAATAAGACACCTTTTACACTCACGCATTTATTTTGCCTCTAAATGAAGGACACTACATGGAGGCAAAGTAAACTTAATACCTTGCTCAGTTAAAGTAAAATCTGTAAAATCAGCTAATCCAACTGCCTCTGGTTGCTCAAAACTATTATAAGCATCCATTTTATTAGTTAGAATAGTACCTTTTACATCTTTGATGTTCCAATCCGTTAAAATACTTTCTATCTCATAACTTTCTGTAACAGATAGGTTATTAATCGTTATATTTATGATACCTTCCTCATTCATAGAAACAGACTCATGTAGATTAGGCACTTGATGAGCTTTACTACCTATGGTAGTTGTTTGAAGGTGACTATGAATTAATGTAGCATCTTGGTGGTTTTTATAAAGATAAAATACATAATAGGTTGGTGTTAAAATCATTTTTTCACCCTCTGTTAAAATAACAGACTGAAGTACATTCACCATTTGGGCAATATTGGCCATCTTTACACGATCACAATTTTTATTAAATATATTTAAATTAATTCCTGCTACAAGTGCATCTCTCATGGTATTTTGTTGATATAAAAAGCCTGGATTTGTACCTGATTCTACATTAAACCATGTTCCCCATTCATCTACAATAAGCCCTATTTTCTTTTCAGGATCATATTCATCCATAATCGTACTATGGCGTTTAACAAGTTCTTCCATACGTAATGTTTTTTCTAGTGTTGTATACCATTCTTCTTCATCAAATCCTGTTGCATTTCCTTTATCTTGCCAGTTATCCTTTGGAAGCGTATAGTAGTGTAACGACAACCCATCCATAAAACCATGTAAATGCTCTGGTGCATTTTTAAAGCAAGTTTCTAATACGCCTTTGGTCCAAGCATAATCATTTGAATTGGCACCACAACAAATCTTAAAAACTTTACTATCGCTATTATAATCTCTCACATAGGTTTGATACCGTCTATACATATTAGCATAATGCTCAGGCGTCATATTCCCACCGCATCCCCAGTTCTCATTGCCTACGCCAAAATAGCTTACCTTCCAAGGCTCCGGATGTCCATTTTGTGCTCTTAATGTTGCCATTGGTGATACCCCATCAAAAGTCATATATTCAATCCATTCATTCATTTCCTGAACAGAACCACTTCCCACATTGCCATTAATATAGGCTTCACACCCTAGCTGCTCACAAAGTTCCATAAATTCATGAGTCCCAAAGCTATTATCTTCTACTACACCACCCCAGTGTGTATTAATCATCTTCTTTCTATTTTCCTTAGGTCCAATACCATCCTTCCAATGATATTCATCTGCAAAGCATCCTCCCGGCCATCGAAGTACAGGTACTTTTATGGCTTTTAGCGCAGCAACTACATCATTACGCATACCTCTAGTATTAGGAATATGAGAGTCTTCCCCTACGAAGATTCCTTCATAAATACATCTTCCCAGATGTTCTGAAAAGTGGCCATAGATTTCTTTGTTAATATGTCCTTTTTTGATATTTGGATTGATATACATTTTATACATACTAAACTCCCCCATTTCATTTAGTTTGTCATGCCATGTTAGATAAAGTATCTGTTTAGCTTTAAATAAATTATTTTAATTTTTATTAAATTATAACCTCTTCAATTGATAAAAGCAATTACATTTAAGAATTTTATAAATTTTCATTATATTATTTTATATTTTTATAAAGTATTAAGTCTTTTATAGCTGTTCTATTGTCTATCACTGAATCATAGCTTATTGTTTTTAACCGCTCCTCCCTTGAAGATTAAACAATGTGTTGATACTATGTAAATATATCTGAGGTCTATATCTATCAATAATACAGAGGTGACTTATGGTTGAAAAAATTGAATTTTTTATTCCATCTACTAACGGACACAATCGTTTACATACCATAATGTGGAAGTCAGATTGTCCTACACTTGCTATCCTTCAAATATCACATGGTATGATTGAACATATTGAGCGTTATGATGACTTTGCTAACTACCTAGCTGAAAAAGGCATTTTAGTTGTTGGGAATGACCACCTAGGTCATGGTAAATCTGTTACTAGCCATGACGAGTTTGGCTATTTTAATGCATCTGATTCTAGTAAAACTGTAGTCGATGACTTGCATCAATTAACAACCCTCATCAAATCAAAATATCCAGGAATCCCTTATTTTTTATTAGGTCATAGCATGGGTTCCTTTATGGCAAGACGCTATATTATGACTTATGGAAATGAATTAGATGGAGCTATTATTATGGGAACAGGCCAGCAACCTGCTCTTGCACTAAAGGCTGGAAAGCTACTCGTTCATTTAATTAGCTTATTTAAACCAATGACTTATCGCAGCAAATTAATAGAACAAGCCTGCTTCGGCACCTATAACAATAGATTTAAGCCAAGACGTACCAAGTCTGACTGGCTTTCTCAAGATACTGCTGTAGTGGATGCTTATATTCAGGACCCTTTTTGTGATTTTACCTTTACTTTAAATGGTTATCTCACTTTATTTAATACTCTATCCTTTATTAGGCGTACTCAAAACATTAAGCAGATTCCTAAGAGCTTACCTATTTTCATGGTTGCTGGGAAGGAAGACCCTGTTGGAAACTTTGGTAAAATGGTGCGAAAGGTTTATAATCACTATAAAAAGATAGGGATTCAAGACATCTCTTTAAAACTATATGAAAATGATAGACATGAACTTCTTAATGAACTTGATAAAAAGCAAGTCTATGCCGACCTTTATACTTGGCTGAAAAAACATATTAGTAGCTAAGCTTCATTAAAAAAACAGCGTTACTCATTAGTGTAACGCTGTTTTTTCATCTATCTATACTGCAAACTGGCTATTATAAAGTTCTGTATAGAATCCTTTTCTTTCTAATAGTTCTTCATGATTACCTTGCTCAATAATCTTGCCTTCCTTCATCACTAAGATTACATCCGCATTTTGAATGGTTGAAAGACGATGAGCAACAATAAAGCTTGTTCTTCCCTCCATTAAACGATTAAAAGCACTTTGAATTTTAATTTCTGTTCTTGTATCAATAGAAGAAGTTGCTTCATCTAGAATAAGCATAGGTGGCTTACAAAGCATAACTCTCGTAATACACAACAACTGCTTCTGACCTTGTGAAAGCATGCCACCTTCCTCACCAATGACTGTATCATATCCTTTAGGAAGGCGTTTAATAAAGGCATGTGCATGGGTAGCTTTTGCTGCTTCGATGATTTCTTCATCCGTTGCTTCAGGCTTACCCATGATAATATTTTCTTTGATCGTTCCCTTCTTTAACCATGTTTCTTGTAGGACCATTCCATAACTAGAACGAAGGCTCCTTCTTGTCATTTCTCTAATGTCTATTCCTTCTACGCTAATACTTCCACTATTTACATCATAAAATCTCATTAGTAAGTTAATCAGTGTTGTTTTACCACATCCCGTAGGTCCCACAATAGCCACTTTTTGTCCTGGCTTAATCTGAATGTTAAAGTCTTCAATAAGTTTTTTATCTGGTGTATAAGAAAAATTAACATCTTTGCATGTTACTGTTCCACTTACCTCTTCTAATTGAATCGCATCTTTGCTTTCTGGTACTTGTGCTTCTTCCTCAATGAGTTCAAAGATTCTTGCCGCACAGGCAATTGCATTTTGAAGTTCTGTAACAACGCCTGAAATTTCATTAAAAGGTTTTGTATATTGATTAGCATAGCTTAAAAAACTTGATAAAGCACCTACTGTCATCTTTCCCATTAATACAGCAAATGCACCTGTAATAGCAACACCTGCATATACCACACTATTTATAAAGCGTGTAGATGGATTGGTTAAAGAGGAAAAGAAAGTGGCACGTAAAGAATACTTTTGTAATCGTGTATTAATTTCATCAAATTTTTCTAATGCTTCTTGTTCATGCCTATATGCCTTAACAACCTTTTGATTTCCAATGATTTCGTCAATAAAAGCTGTTTGTTCTCCTCTTGTTTCTGATTGCAATTTAAACATGGTATAAGTTTTCTTAGCGATATAGCTTGCTACAAATAAAGAAAGAGGCGTAACAAGTACGACGACGAAAGTAATCTTTACATTTATAGCTAGCATAAAGAGTAAAGTCCCTAAGATTGTTATAATCCCCGTAAATAGTTGTGTAAATCCCATTAAAAGTCCATCTGCAAATTGATCTACGTCTGCAATAACGCGGCTTACAATCTCTCCTTGTGCATGGGTATCTATATAGCTTAAAGGCAAGATTTCTATCTTTTTAAACGCTTCATCTCTAATATCTCTTACAACATTATAAGTTACTTTATTATTAATCATGTTCATGAGCCACTGTGCTAGTGCTGTAATAACCACCATAATAATAACTAGCATAAGATGATTTAAAATCGCCTTAAAGTCAACTTGCCCGTAGATAATGCCATCAATGGCTTTCCCTATTAATATAGGCACATATAAGGTAAGCACTACTGTTAAAACGGCTAGTATAATAGAAAAGATCATAAGGCCTGTATACTTCTTTATGTACCTTAAAACTTTTTTTAAGGTTTCTTTTTGTCCTTGTTTTTTACTCATGTCTATACCTCCTTCTTAAACTGAGAATAATAAATTTCCTGATAAACTTCACAAGTTTTAAGAAGCTCCCCATGAGTCCCTTTACCTACCATATTTCCGTCATCTAATACAATAATTTGATCTGCATATTGAATAGATGATGCTCTTTGAGAAACAATAAAGACGGTTGGCTTATAGTCTAATGCCTTAATCGCCTGACGTAATTTTGCATCTGTTGCAAAGTCTAAAGCAGAAGTACTATCATCTAATATAAGAATTTCTGGTTTTTTCACTAAAGCCCTAGCAATGGTCATACGTTGTCTTTGACCACCTGATAGATTTCTACCACCTTGTTCAATAGTAGCTAAAAGGCCTCCCTTTGCTTCTACTATATCTTTTGCTTGAGCGATAGAAAGTGCTTCATTTATCTCTTCTTTGGTAGCATCCTTCTTACCCCATCTTAAATTTTCCTCAATATCTCCTTTAAAAAGAACGGCTTTTTGCATCACAATACCTACTTTGTCTCGAAGCTTGTGGATAGGGTAATCCTTTACATTGATACCTCCAATAAGCACTTCACCTGATGTGGCATCATAGAATCTAGGAATCAGATGAACGACAGAACTCTTTCCTGATCCTGTCCCCCCTATAATACCTACAGTTTGTCCCTTTTTAACTTTAAAATCAATGCCTGTTAAAGATGCTTCACCCGCATTAGCATAAGTAAGAGAAACATTTTTAAATTCTACACTATCCTCTTCATACATAGGCTGAACGATGTTATCTACTGTAGATTGCTCCCTCATACTGGATTGAATTTCAAATACATCTGCTATACGATTGCCACAAGCTATAGATTTATTTACTGTAATAATTAAACTAGCTAACTTAATTAGTTCTACTAGAATCTGAGACATATAGTTATATAATGCCACCACTTGACCTTGTGTTAAGTTACCTGTATCTACTTGAAGTGCACCCACCCAAATAAGCCTTACAATAGCTACATTAATAATGACATAGGTTAACGGATTCATAAGTGCTGAGATACTTCCCGCTCTTTTCTGAGTCCTCGTTAAAGTCTCATTCTTTCTCTTAAAAGCTTCAAGTTCTTCCTCTTCTTTACAAAATGCTCTAATAACACGAACACCTGTTAGGTTCTCTCTGGTACTTCCCATGACAGTATCTAATTTTTGTTGCACAGATTTTAGCATAGGAATATTAATCAGCATGATTCCAAATACAACTATAGATAATAGAATAATAGCTATAACAAAAACAAAAGCAGATTTTACATCAATGGTAAATGCCATAATCGTTGCACCAAATACAACGAACGGAGACCTTAAAAACAAACGAAGTACCATATTAACTCCATTTTGCGCTTGATTTACATCACTTGTCATTCTGGTAATCATGGTAGATGTCCCTAGTGTATCAATCTCTGTGAAGGAAAGACCTAATAAATGCTCAAAAAGTGAATGCCTAAGTCCTGTAGCAAATCCTACTGCTGCTTTAGCAGCAAAAAATTGTGCCGTAATGGAACAAACTAGTCCGATAATACCTAATACAATAAGTAGTATACACATTTTAACAATATAGTTTTTATCACCATTTGCAATTCCTGTATCAATGATCGCCGCCATAACAAGAGGCACAAATAATTCAAAAGATGCTTCTAGCATTTTAAATAAAGGGGCAAATACACACTCCTTTTTATAATCTCTTAAGTAAATGAGTAACTTTTTCATATATTACCTCCTTCTCCTAGTATTTTTAAATTTCCGACTCTCATCATAACACAATAAATACTATATGAAAATTATTAATATGCTATACTATCTATATGTTTTTAATATATCTTAAGATAAATTATTATGATATTAAAGCTATTTTTATATATAGGAGATCATCTATGGATTTTAAGCAACTTTCATATTTTGTAGCTACAGTACAAGAAGGTAATATCTCTAAAGCTGCAATAAAACTGAATATTTCCCAGCCCCCTCTTAGCACTAAGCTAAAAGAACTAGAAAATGAACTAGGTGTAACCCTCTTTGAACGTGGTTCTAGGAAAATTGAATTGACTCAAGCAGGCCATATGCTCTATGCACGAGCAACCTCCATCTTAGAACTTATAGATATCTCAAAAAAGGAGTTAGCCGACTATACATCTGGCAAAATAGGCACCTTACGCATCGGCATTATTTCTTCTATAGGAAGTACTCTTATTAATGACTGGCTTACTCACTTTCATCAAATTTATCCTGACATTCTTTTCAATGTCTTTGAGGGAAATACCTATGAACAGTTAGATAAACTTAGAAGTAATCTTATCGAATTAGCCATTGTCCGCACTCCCTTTTCCGCTGATGACCTAGAGTGTACCCTTCTAATGAAAGAACAAGTTTATGCAGTAGGACATGATAAATATTTTGAAGGCCTTCACAACTCTTATGTTTCTTTATCTCAAATTTGTGATAAGCCTCTTATTTTATATCGCCGCTGGCAAAAATTTGTGAAAAACTTTTGTATGGAAGAAGGGTTAAATCCCTATATTTTTTGTATGAATGATGATGCTCGAACTACTGCCAGTATGGCAAACTCAGGACTAGGTATAGGTATTATTCCTGAATCTACCCTGCCTCTTTTATCTGCCCCTCATATGGTTCAAAAAGCTATCTCTGACCATGGATTCAATTCGAATATCTGCCTCCTTCGCAATCCTAATAGTTATCACTCTACTGTAGTCAATCTTTTCTATGAGTTTCTAGAGGATTACATCAAATAAAAAGCCACGGCTCATACTAAATGAGCTCGTGGCTTTTTATCTACTCTACCTGTATTTCAACCTCATTAATCTTAATTGATTCTACTTCAGATATATCAATAGGTACTCCAAAAGTATAAATACATTCTATTTGATTTTTCTCTCGAGAGCCTCCTTGGCGGAAGCCTTCTTGTTCTCTGCCATCTTTAAACTTTATTTTCATCTTTGGCATACCATATGCTTTTTCTCCTACATAAGTCACTTGTAAGGATAGATTGGAGAGTTTCATCTCTTTTATGGTCAAATAGGTATTATTGTACCAAGGGATTTCTTGATTGGTTATAATCTGCTTTTCTTGATTTTTAATATCTATTGTAAAAGGAACCTGCCATGTACCTTGATTCTGCTTAATTTCTTTTTGAAACCAGCTACTTAGTTTTACCTGACTTAATGCCTCTATATCTTTGATATCATAAACATAATATCCTACAGAAATATCTTCATCCTGATTATCACTAGAAGATGTCACTGTAATGTTATAAGTCATCTCTACTTCATTTCCTAAAGCATCTTTAAAACTTGGCGTATAAGCAGGATTTCCTACGCCATACATTCTAATATGCAACTTTCCTTCTACAAATCCGATATTATCCACTTTCCAATTACTTTTAAGTTCTGGATAAAGGTCTAAATCTAAATTTCTAGAAGGTAACGCTCTCTTTGGAATATTTACCATGATGTTTTCTATTTCTTTTTCTTGATATCCCTCATACTTTAATTCTTCTTCAGACATATAAGTTAAAAGATCTTGTGGCATTGGAATCGTTGCTTGTTCGAGGTAGCCTGGATGCTTCTTAAAAAAGTCTACTAAATCTACTTCTGATTCCCAATCTCCCTGCTGTACCTCTATAATATCTGTTATTTCTAAAACAGCTTCTTTACCTATTAAGGTTTCATCTAGTGTTGCATCTAATTGAAAAATACGCTGATTAGGCATTTGATAAGCTTCATCTATTCTTCTACATCCATAGCTAGAACTACTTTCAACACGACTAAAACCTTTAAAAGGATTCCATCCCTTAAACTCCCAGCCTTTCTTTACTCTAAAGCTTAGCTTACCAAATTGAATATCATTTCCCTTAAAACTTTCACCTTCCGATTTTTCTATATCAAATAAAATAATGGCATTTTGTTTATCCCCAACAATGCCTTGAACATTTAAAGTTATCCCCTGCTGTGTATCACTTATCCCAAGTTCCAAACCACTTTCACCAATATTAGAAGCATTTTCTCCAAAAATAACTTTAAATACTTCTCCTAAGTTCTGACTTGTAACACCCGCAATCAAGGAACCTCCTATAGCCAGTGTAGCTACTAGCGGTAATACCCATCTCTTTGACTTTCTTCTTTTTATATCTTTAAAATCAATAACCTCTTTTTCTTTTTTTACTGTTTTTAATACCATTTCTTTAATCTCATCTAGTTCTGATTCTGTAAGTGATTCTTCTGTAATCATCTCATAATCTTCTTCTCTTAATTCGATTGATTCTAGTAGCTCATCTATTCTTTTCATAGTATAACCCCCTTTTCTAACAGCTTCCCTTTAAGTTGTTTTTTGACTAAGTACAACCTATTTTCTATAAACTTCTCCTCTAATCTTAATTCCTTACTGATTTCTTTAATTCTTTGTCCCCAAAAATAACGTTTAATAAAAATTTGCCTATCTGGTTCCTTTAATGCCTCAATGGCTTCTTGTACTAACTTGGCATTTATCTTCCTTCCCATTTCACTAACCATATCTACCTCTATCCCAATTTCTAACTCATCTATATTAAGGTCACTCAAGTATTTTCCTTCTTTTTTAAGTTTTCTTAATGCTTCATTTCTAGCAATAACTGCTATGTAACTTTTTAAACTCCCTTTACTCTCATCAAAATTTCCTATAAATCGCCAGAGCTTAATAAAGACATCAGCTATACATTCTTTGATATCTTCTTTCTTCTCACATCCTAAGTACTTAACGATAATCGCTTTTACAAAGGGTGCATAAAGTGACATTACTTGATTTAAGCCACCCTCAGGATTTTCTTTCATAAAATGAATTAACGCTTTATCTTCCACCTAATTTCTCCTTCCTTATCTAAACTCAATGATTCGTCTACCTATATATACCTCGTTATTTACTTTTTCACTAACTTTTTATAAATTATATTGGGTTCAAATTAAACATGCCAAAAACACAGGATAAATTTTACCCTGTGTTCTATAAATATCTATTAAGCTTTCTTCTATTTATGCTTTAGCTTCTTTAGAAATTCATCTTTAAGCGTATTCTTAGCTTCTAATTCTTTAATTCTTCTATTTAAATACTCTATATATTCCAGCGTCACTTTAGCCCCACCTCTATTAACTACATGATCACTTTCTGATAGTTCATTTAACCACTGCATCGTCGAACTTTCTCTCATTTCATTATACGTATTATCTTCTTTTATAAACATCGTTGCTACCTCCTCATTTGATTCTGTTATAAATCTATTGTTACTTATGATCATCTATCATTTACATCCTAATGAATACCATACATTATATCTTCCCCTTAGCAAATAGGTCAAATGAAAATACCAATATTTGATGGAGTTATTTAGTTTTGATATACTATTCTAAAAAACCTAGGAGGATTAAAATGTTTGAAAAAGATACCTATGAAGAGGATATAAAATCATTTGAAAAAGTTCTTTCTACAACAGCAGATCAATTATTATCTAATGAAGAATTAGCTATTGTTTATATTGGTCGTGCAACATGCCCATTCTGCCGTAAATTTGCTAGAAAATTAAGTGGATTGGCTAGTGAGATTAACTCAACTATTTATTACGTAGAGAGCGATAATGCTTCAGATAGCGAAATTAACTCCTTTAGAGAGAAGTATAATATTGTAACTGTACCAGGATTTATTGTTAGTAAAAATGGAGAAGTAAAAGTTCGTTGTGATTCTTCAACTCCAGAGGAAGAACTATTAGATATGGTAAAATAAATAATTGTTTTGTATAAAAAATAAGAGTAACCCTCTAGCTGGTTACTCTTATTTTTTCCTATGTAAGGTTATAAACTAAACAATATTGTTTTAGATTAAAATGTTTCTCAACTATTTCAAAAAGCTGGAAGCCAAAATTCTCATAAAACTTAACATTTTGTTCATTATGTGTTTCTAAGGATACGACTAATTTTCTTTCTTGTGCATACTCTAATACTGACTCTATTAACTGACTCGAAATACCATGATGTTGCATAGATGGTCTCACTGCTAAATAGATAATATGTAACCTATTATCTTTATGAATTTCCTCTGTCCATTTTGAATTTAAGTAATCCTTACCTATAATAAAATTATAAAATGTCTTTAAAGAAGGATCTTCTTTAATAAGATAGTGATTCGTCTTAAAATAAGCATGCATTTCTTCTAAAAAGATTTTAAATTTATTATAGGACCTGGTCTCATCGCATACAACAATCATTCCATTTAATGCCTTACTATCTGCATAGATTTCACAGGTACTAAAAAGCTCCTCTAAATCACATTCAAATAGCTCTGGAAGCAGCTTCTTACGTCTCTGTTCATCTGGAATGAGCTTCTTGTATAATGGATCTTCCTCAAAACATTCCGTCAGTAACGCTTCAAGGGCTTTTATATTTTTCTTATCTACATGATATAATTTCGAGATATTCAAGTTTTCACTCACCTTTATTTTAATTTCTATGACTTGGATATCATTATAAAACCGCTCTAGAAAATTTTATTCTCCTAACAACTTATTATATAACTAAAAACTATTATTTATGTCTTTACTTACAGCCTCTAATAGATATGTCATTATTTTTATGCCTTGTGTGGGTAGCTCTATACTTTTACAATAAT
>JAHLFQ010000100.1 GCA_018883705.1 Candidatus Cellulosilyticum pullistercoris | reverse complement strand
AATATGCAATCTGCTATAGCAGCTTTAGAAAGTCAGGGAAGTGGGAGTCTATCGGGTGAAGAGGCACTTATTAAAGGTGAAAAGATGCAGTATAGCCCTCAGTATGTAGATAAAATTACTGATGAATTAGGGATGGTGACGGATGAGCATATTGAAAAGTTGATTGAAGAAGGTAAAGAAATTAACATCAATGAACTTAGAGAAAGTATTCATAAAAATGCTAGTGAAGCTCTTGATAAGCACCAAATGGACACTTTTTATCAGCAAAATGGTGGAGAAGAACCTAGTGAAGAGATATTAGATGAAAATACCACTAAACATGCAGAGCAAGTAGAAGAAATTAAGAAACAAATTCATCAAATTAGAATGAAATTAACGGTAGAGGCAGCACAAAAAATCAGTATGCAAATGCCTATTGAAAGTAGCAGTTTAGCTGAAGTGGCTAATGCTCTAAAACAGATGGAACAAGAAGAGGCCATAAAGGCACTAAGTACATTGCAGTTACCTATGACTAATGAAAATATGGAAGCACTTACTGGGGTAATGGGTATAACTAAAGAAATGAGTCATTACTTTATGCAGGTAGTACAAATAGAAATGGAGACGGATGAACAGGCTTCATTAAGTGAAATAGGAAAGGTACTTAATGCGTATCGTATCAATGAGACTCCTGTAGAAAGACGTTTTGGTGAAACAATTTCTAAAGTTCAGGGGCAAATTAAAGAATGGTTAGAAAGCCAAGACATTGAAGCATCACAGATAAATATTGAGGCAGCTAAAGCACTCATTACTAATCAGATGGAAGTGAGTAAGGCAAATATTGAAAGTATCCAAGAAATTGTTATAAAAATGAATACCTTCTTGGAAGAAATGACACCAATACAAGTAGCTACTTTAATAAAAGAGGGGATTAATCCCTATGAAGCCTCTATTAATGAGTTATTGTCTTGGATGGGAACGCGCAAAGTTGAAGGACTTAAGAATAGCATAGCAGAAACGATTGTGGTAATGGAAGAGAAGGGGCAGATTAATGAAGGGCAAAAAGAAGGTATGATTGGCCTTTATAGAATTCTTCAAGGCGTAAGTCGTCAAAAAGAAGCGGTACTAGGTTACTTATATAAAAACAATTTGCCATTAACTATAGAAAATCTTCAAATAGCAGTTCAATATGCCACAGGTAAAAAGCATATCGAAGTAGGGGTAAATGATGCCTTTGGAGAGCTAGAATCTTTAACTTATGAAAAGCAAAGAGCTAAAGAAATGATAGAAAGTAGTATGAGTCAATCTAATAAGATGCTTGAAAGTATTAAGATACTGGAAAATATGGAGCTGCCTATTACTGAGGAAAGTGTTAATAGAATGACTAAAATGAGTGCTTTGCTGTACCCTTATATTAAGGAGCAATTCAAAAAAGATTTAGGGAAATTTGAGGGGATGAGTACGCTGCCAGATAGTTTTTTGGAGAAGATTGAGAGTGTGCAAAGTATGGGCCCAGAACTTATTGAAAGTATGATTAAGCACAAAGTACCTCTTACATTATCTAATCTTTATTGGATGGATCAGTTAACGAAAGACCCTAGCCTTTATGGAACCTTATTAGATGATAAAGGGATGTTGAAGGAAGGGTTACCATCAGAGCTAGATGAAATAGAAGAAGTATTAAGTGAACTTGAACATGAGGCAAAGGACCAAAAAGAAGAAGCTATCTTAATGGGCAGATTACGAGAATATAGAAACTATAAGCAGATAGAGGAAGTTGTTCATTTTCAAAAAGAGAGGATTGTAAATGAAGGCTTCTATCAAATTCCATTTATGATAGATGGTGAAAGAAAGCTGATTAATCTATACCTTCATAAAGAAGATGAAAGTGTAGTAGAAGGGGCAGATAGACCTCTTAAAGCAATGATTACCTATGAAACAAGACATCTAGGTAAAATAAAAGCGTATCTAGAATTAAACAATGATGTAATAGGATATAAAGTGGAGGCAGAAACAATAGTTGGAATAGAGGCACTACATAGTCAGGAAGAAGTACTTTTAGAAAAATTAAAGAACATAGGTTATAATGTAAAGTATAGTGAATTTGCAGGTGCGTTAGAGGAAGAGAAAACAAGGATGCAAATGAATTATAAGTATGATGAAAGTAACTTTGAAGAAATCATTTAGGAGATAGTAAATGGATGAGAAAATAATTAATCATGAAGTTAAGAAAAAAAAGCCCAAGGATGACATACTAAATATAGTTAAACAATTCATAAGTTACTTTGAAGAAACAGATAGGAGCGAAAAAGATGATAACGGTATCAAACATAGCTAATGCTTCTAGAGGAGAGCTTTTATGTATTACTTATGAACTCTTGTTAGAACAGATAGAAATGGCGATGAAGAGTGAAAAGGACAAGCGTAAAAAGCATGTAGAAAAAAGTGTTCAGATTATTAAAATGCTTGTAGGGGATTTAGATTTTAAAATTCCATTATCTACTGAACTTTTCCGGATTTATGTTTATGTACAAGGTTTATTAATACAAGCAAAAACAAATGAAAAACTTGAGGAAGCATATCGTTTAGTACATAAAATTTATGAAGCATTTAAAAAAATTACTGAGGAAGAAGTTAATAAAAAACCCAGTATACAAAATGCAGAAGTTATTTACGCTGGTTTAACATACGATAAGACAAATATAAAAGAAACAAGCGTGCAAAGCTACAATAGAGGGTTTAAAGCTTAGTGAAAGTTAGATCATAAGTTAGGTAGTATTTTAATAGGAGAGACTAGAAACTATTGGGTTAGTTTTTAGGGCTCTCCTTTTATAATACAATAAATATAAGGATTTTCTTGTCCTAAAGAAAGTCTTAATTGTAGACAAGTAGCATATATTATAAGTAAAGTGAGATAGAACAGGGGAGTAGGGAGAGTGGAATGATTTTATTAGCAATAGGTTTATGTACATTATGGTTAATAGGGGAACTAACAAAAAGTCAAATTGTAAAGTGGCTGATAAGAGTATGCTTTAGTGGTGTGATGATGATTATTATGAATTGTTTATTGCCTCAATATATGATTAATCTTAATTTGTATACATTAGGATTTTCAACATTATTGGGAGTACCGGGGTTAATGACATTATACGTATTTCAAATGATTATTTAAAACAGCGGGTGTTGATAATACTGTGGATAATAGAAATAAATATGTTTATAAGTTGTTGTTAAAATAGGGGATAAAAATAAATGAATTGTGGATATTTAAATAAAAAATATAAAAAACCCTATAAAATTAAGGAAAAGTCATTGACAACTTATACACAGTTGTGTTAATCTATATGTGGATATGGATGTGGATAAAATATCCGATCAATTTGACGTAACAATAACATATCAATCCCTTTACTCTATACCAACGTATAGGGTTTTTTTTTATGATGCTAGAATATGTGTAGATTTCCAGATATAGGTATAAACATCTTCTAAAATGTATACACTATAATTACCAATGATAAATATCATATAAATGGAGGAATATATGCATATTTTAGAGCGTGTTGAAACTTATGTACAGGAGGTTAAGCAAACTCCCTATGTGTACAAAATTCAAAGGCTAGGAATTGAAATTTTTAAATACTATATTACCTTAAATGGCTTAGATATTAGGGAAGAAGATTTTCATAAAGAATTATTAGACAAGTTGGTACTGGTTTGGCTTCCTAAGAATAAAAAATATTTAAGTGAAGCAGAGGTTTATCAAGTCATCTATACGATTCATGATATCTTTAATTATATTCAAGCAAAGCTACCTGTCGATCAGAAGATACAACAAGAGGAAGAGGAGCCTACTATATTGCAGCTTTATGGAGAAGAATATAAGCGTATCTATAAAGCCAAGAATCTTCTCCAACGTATTACAAAAGATCCCGTTATATCAGTAGATCCGATCATTATAGATTTAGATAAGTATAGATGTAAAAAAGCAAAGGGAAATTATAGTGAGATTGCCACCACTTATGAGCAGGCTCTTTTTGAAGTGCAGGAATGTAAGGAAGGTGGGCAAGTTATTTTAAGTAAAATTGGTCAAACCAAGCAATACAAATTACTACTAGAGTATCCTGCGTATAAATATTTACGAAAAGGGGATATTCTTCATATTACTATAAAGAGAAAACTATTTTATGTCTATTGGGAATTAGAGGAAATAAAAGCTTATTATCTACCTCAAGCTATAGAACTTCTTTGTTCCAATTAATCAGTAGAGGGAGTAAAATAGCTTTATAGATATAACAGAATAAAAGATTATGTATAGATTAGATTGAACTTTCTCATAGAAAAAGTTTATAATGAATTATAGAATAAAGAATAGGTATAAGTATGGGGTAATACATGCCCAAAAGTATATTTATTAACTTTTGGGCATGTATCGTACAAAAGAAAGGAAAGAGCAATGAAAGTTACGTTATTACTGGCGCAATGTACATCTGAGCTATTAAAAAAAAGTGTCCAAATAGTAACTAATGTATTACGAGAGTTAGAGGTTGAATTATCTCAGGTTGAATTACATAAGTTGCCCTATTATGAAGGTAAAAAAACTAGACAGATGGATAACATTATGGCAAGTATTAGTGAAAGTAAAGGGGTTATAGCTATTTCCTCTGTGCCTATGCTAGGTATGCATGGTGCCATGCAGAGCTTTTTTGATAATGCAACCCAATATGACATGGAAAATTTTGATAAACCTATGTTTACGATTACATATAGTGAGTGGCTTGGAGAACAAGAAGCTGCACAAATGATGCTGAAGTGTTGGAATATTCTAGGCGGAATAGAAGGTGGAAGCATCTATATCAATAAAGCACTTCCCACAAGTCTACTCTTAGAAAGATTAGAGAAGGAAACAGAAAATTTTTATAGATTGATTAAGCAAGATAGGCCTAATATTGGAAGTAGTGAAAGAATATTTTATTACAATATAAAAAAGCAGGGATATGCTCATACTGCTATGCCAGAGGCAAATATGAATGAAACAAAGGCGGCAGAACCAGAAATTAAAAGCTTTGAAGAGTTAATCAAAGAAGATACATTTGCAAATCGCTTATTTTCTCATAATGAGCAGCTTATAAGAAATGAACAGCTCGCTCATCAAGAAATGCC
>JAHLFQ010000099.1 GCA_018883705.1 Candidatus Cellulosilyticum pullistercoris | reverse complement strand
AATTTATCGTTATTGTAGGACCTTGTTCTGCAGATAATGAAGATGCAGTATGTGATTATGTAAGTCGTTTAGCAAAAGTTAATGAAAAAGTATCGGATAGATTAATGATTATTCCTAGAATTTATACAAATAAGCCAAGAACTACTGGTGAAGGGTATAAAGGGATGCTTCATCAACCAGACCCAAATAAAGAACCTGACTTATTATCAGGTATTATTGCCATTCGAAAAATGCATGTACGTGCTATCGAAGAGACAGGCCTTACTGCAGCGGATGAAATGCTTTATCCAGAAAATCGTAGATACTTAGATGATATTTTATCTTATGAGGCAGTTGGAGCACGTTCAGTAGAAAATCAACAACATAGATTAACAGCAAGTGGAATGGACATACCTGTAGGAATGAAAAATCCTACAAGTGGGGACTTTTCTGTTATGTTTAATTCAGTCATTGCTGCTCAAAAATCTCATAACTTTATCTATCGTGGCTGGGATGTAACAACAGATGGGAATGACCTTGCACATGTTATCTTACGTGGAGCAGTTAATAAAAGAGGAGTTTCCATCCCTAACTATCATTATGAAGATTTAATGTATATGATGGAAATGTACAATAAATTAGACTTAAAGAATCCAGCAGCTATTATTGATGCTAATCATGCCAACTCTGGTAAACAACATATGGAACAAATTCGTATTGTGAGTGAGGTGCTTCATAGCAGAGAATATAATCCGGATCTTAAGAAACTTGTAAAAGGCGTTATGATTGAAAGTTATATCGAAGGTGGGTCACAAAAAATCTGTGAAAATCAAGTTTATGGAAAGTCTATCACTGACCCTTGCCTTGGTTGGAAAGAAACAGAAGAGTTACTTTATAAAATAGCTGAACGCTGTTAATAAGTATAAAAGAATTTAGAATCTAAAAATAAGAAAAATGGAGTAGCGTATAAGTAGAAGCTACTCCATTTTTTTGAATGTATATATTAATTGGGACAGTGGTAAAATGAAAGAGTACAAAATAGATTTATATAAACTTTATAATAATAATCTATTATTTAATTAAATTATTTATACAAAAAAGAGGAAAACCTATTTTCTTGTAGAATAATTATAGTAGAACCCGATGATAAACTAAATGAATGATATCATGGAGTTAAATCATAGAGTTAAAAGGAGAGATGTCATATGAAATACAACATTAGTGGAAAAAATATCGAGCTTACAGCAGCACTAACAAATGCAGTAGAGGAGAAGATTGTAAAGTTAGACAAATACTTCAATAATAATGTAACTGCTCAAATCACCCTTAGTGTAGAAAAACTTAGCCATATTATTGAAATTACCATTCCTTTTAACGGCTCTGTTCTTAGAGCAGAGGTAGAGGGAAAGAACATGTATAACATTATAGATGATGCAGTGGCAGTCATTGAAAAGCAAGTTAATAAGTTTAAAAATAAATTAAGGAATAGACATAGAACAAATGCAGCAAATCAATTTACACCTTCATTTTTAGAAGAAGAAGATGGTAATACTGAAGATGGTATTAAAATTGATAAAACAAAGAAATTTGCTATTAAGCCAATGAGTGCAGAAGAAGCTATTCTTCAAATGGAATTAGTTGGGCACAATTTCTTCGTTTATTTTGATAGTGAAACAGAAGATGTTAATGTTGTTTATAAAAGAAAAAATGGAACTTACGGTTTAATTGAACCTGTTTTTGATGAAGAATAAGCATTGCTAAAAAGTACCTCACATAACATTGGTAGTGAGGTACTTTTTTAGGTAAAATGTATGACATCTATTTAGTTTGTTAGTATATACATAATAAATTTTTATATGTAGTATAAGATGAATAAGAATTCGAAATAAGTAAAAGATATGCTTAAAGCTGGATATAATTAGCTAAAGTCTTTTGTTGTAATGAAATTAATTATTTGATATACTTAATGCTAGCATTTACTATAAAAATCTAGATAGATATAGGGTATTATCATTATAAATATACATAAAGAAAAAGAGGGTGAAAATTTTGAAATTAATAGATAAAATTTTTGGTACTCATTCTCAAAGAGAATTAAAGAGAATCGAGCCAATCGTTCAAAAAGTAGAGTCTTATGATGAGGCTATGCAAAAGCTTTCAGATGAAGAATTAAAACATAAAACAGTAGAGTTTAGAGAACGTCTTCAAAAAGGCGAAACACTAGATGACATTTTACCAGAAGCGTATGCTGTATGTAGAGAAGCAAGTTGGCGTGTACTTGGTAAAAAGCATTTTAGAGTGCAAATTATTGGGGGAATTATTCTTCATAATGGTCGTATCGCAGAAATGAGAACTGGTGAAGGTAAAACTTTAGTAGGGATGCTTCCTGCATATTTAAATGCACTTGAAGGAAAAGGGATTCATGTTGTAACAGTTAATGATTACTTAGCACAACGTGACTCTAAAGAAATCGGACAAGTGCACAACTTCTTAGGGCTTACTGTTGGATGTATTTTAAGTAATATGAAACCAGCAGAAAGAAGAGAAATGTACAACTGTGATATCACATATGGTACAAACAATGAATTTGGATTTGATTACCTTCGTGATAACATGGTTATTTATGCAGAAGAAATGGTTCAAAGAGAACTTAACTATGCAGTAATCGATGAGGTTGACTCTGTTCTTATTGATGAAGCTAGAACACCTCTTATTATTTCTGGACAAGGTTCAAAATCTACACATCTTTATAAAGCAGCAGATATCTTTGTACGTAGACTTCAAAAGGGTAAATTATTAGGGGAAGAGACCGCAATGTCTAACTTGATGCGTGAAGAGATTGAAGAAGAAGGGGACTTCATTGTTGATGAAAAACAAAAGACAGTTACCTTAACACAAGATGGTATTAGAAAAGCAGAGCAATACTTTGCACTTGAAAACTTAGCAGACCCAGAAAATATGGAAATTCAACACCATATTAATATTGCACTTAAAGCACACAGCTTAATGCATAGAGAAAAAGATTATATCGTAGATGAAAAAGGTGAAATCATTATTGTTGATGAATTTACCGGTCGTTTAATGGATGGTCGTCGTTATTCTGATGGTCTTCACCAAGCAATCGAAGCAAAAGAAGGCGTTGAAGTGAAAAAAGAAAGTCAAACGCTTGCAACTGTTACTTTCCAAAACTACTTCAATAAATATCGTAAAAAAGCAGGTATGACAGGTACAGCTATTACAGAGGAATCAGAATTTAGAGATATCTACTCAATGGACGTTATTGAGATACCTACTAATAGACCAATCCAACGTAAAGACCATCCTGATATTGTTTACAAGAAAAAAGATGCTAAATTTAAAGCCGTTATTGAAGATATTAAGGCATCACATGCTAAAGGACAACCAGTACTTGTTGGTACAGTAACGATTGATACCTCTGAACTTTTAAGTAAAATGCTTAAAAGAGAAGGAATTCCACACCAAGTACTTAATGCAAAATATCATGCGAAAGAAGCTGAAATTATTGCTCTTGCAGGTAAAAAAGGTGCAGTAACAATTGCTACTAACATGGCAGGACGTGGTACTGATATTCAGCTTGAAGAAGGCGTACAAGAACTAGGTGGTCTTAAAATTATTGGTACAGAACGTCATGAATCAAGGCGTATTGATAATCAGCTCCGTGGACGTGCAGGACGTCAAGGAGATCCAGGTGAATCAAGATTCTATCTTGCACTTGAAGATGACCTTATGAGACTCTTTACACCAGAATCAACACTTAAGATGTTTGATGCACTTGGTCTTCCTGATGATGAGCCAATTGAACACAGAGTTTTATCTTCAGCTATTGAAAGAGCTCAAAGAAAAGTTGAAAGTAATAACTTTGGTGTACGTAAGCACTTACTTGAATATGATAAAATCATGAATGAACAAAGAGAAATCATTTATGCAGAAAGATATAAAGTATTAAAGAATGAAAACTTACGTGAAAATATTATTAATATGGCTAAAGATGTTATCAGCAAGATGGTTGATAATGCAACAAATGGCATTGAATATGCAGAAGAATGGGATTTAGTAGCTTTATTTGAGCAACTTCGTGCCATTATTCCTATTCAAAATGTATCCTATACAAAAGAACAACAACAAGAGCTTACTATAGAGTCATTAAAAGAAAGACTTTATGAAGAAGCAGAAAAGCTTTATATAGCTAAAGAAGAAGAGTTAGGTGAACAAGCTAGAGAAATCGAACGTGTTATTCTATTAAAAGTTATTGATCAAAAATGGACAGATCACTTAGATAACATGGACCAAATGAAACAAGGTATCAATCTTCAAGCATACGGTCAAAGAGATCCACTTGTTGAATATCGTTTCTTAAGTTATGATATCTTCGAAGAAATGACTGATAATATTAAGAGTGAAACAGTAAAAGCACTTTATCATGTAAGACTTGTAGAAAATAGAGAAATCAAGCGTGAGAGAGTTGCTGAACCAGTAGCTGTTAACCACCAAGATACAAGCTTAGGTGCTCAACCTGTACAAAAGAAAGAAAAAATAGGTAGAAATGATCTTTGTCCATGTGGAAGTGGTAAAAAGTACAAATCTTGCTGTGGAAAATTTGAATAAAGATAAGAGAGTAAACATAGAATAGGTGTTGCGTGAGCAATACCTATTTTTTGATTTTAATAAAAATAAGTGATATGGAAAGCAAGAGGGGTTATCAAAGTTACTGAAGATAAATATAGAAACCATCAAGGAATAGATGCAAGGTGCGGATTTTAAAATCAGAAAATGAAATACACTAAAAATAAATAAAGAAGGTGCTATTATGTATCGTAGTATAAAAGAAATATTTAGTAGAAAGTTTGCATCATGGGCAATCACAGTTTCTGATGAGGATTTATTTCTAGGGAACAAAAAAAGAATTTCTAAAAAGGGATTACATTTATCTTGGATTATACAAGAAAACGAAAAAGGAATCTACATAGAGTATTATGGAATACACGATAGGAGAGGACATTTACATGGAAGAATTTATAACAATGGTAGTGAAGAAGACTTAGAGATTCTAAAAGGATATGTGGCCTATTCCCCTAATATACCTGGAGATAGAGAAAAACGTACAAGAGAATTTGAGTCTTATAATAAAAAATTAATGAGAGAATTAAAGCAAAAAGGCTTAATAGAATATTAGACTAATAAAATCCACTCACCTAGAGTGGATTTTATTAATCCTACTTAAGTTGATAGATAAACATTTATGCCGTATGGCGTTAGCCACTTATTTGGGTGAGGCATCGCTAGAATCATAAGATTAAAATATTTTGTGTCATTTAATGATCTAATCAGTAAAGGACTGTTTAGACTTTATAAAAGAAGTAGAAATACTTTTGATATCTTACAAGCATAGTATAAGTCAAAATGAATGAATAAATACTAGGAAAAATTAAGATACCAATTAGTTGGAAACAAAAAACATAAAAAAAATGAAAAAAACACTTGCATTATGACAAGTAATAGGATATACTACAAAAGTGCTCAGGAGAGAGAAGAAAAACGAAAGTTTTGAAAGCAAATCTTAGCACAGTACAAAATATGGCGGAATAGCTCAGTTGGCTAGAGCACACGGTTCATACCCGTGGTGTCATGGGTTCAAATCCCTTTTCCGCTACCATACGGTCGCTTAGCTCAGCTGGGAGAGCACCTGCCTTACAAGCAGGGGGTCATAGGTTCGAGCCCTATAGCGACCATACATCAAAACCTCATCTTAGTGATGAGGTTTTTTGTTATATAAAAAAATAATTAAGAAATAACTAGGTAAGGAGGGTATAATGAAAAAAATTATTGGACTAAAAATAATTAAGACGGGAATAGGAGCTACAAGTGCTATTTGGTTAGCGCAACTCATAGGACTCAAATATTCAGTAGCAGCAGGGATTATTACTATATTAAGTATTCAAAATACAAGAAGAGAATCTGTATTAATAGCACTTAGAAGATTAGGTGCTACAGTGATAGCATTATCGCTTGGGTCAGTAGTACTTAATTTGCTAGGCTTTAATGCTGTAAGTTTTGGCATTTATCTCATCTTATTTATCCCTTTAGCAGTTAAAGCAAAGGTGGTAGAAGGAATAGTACCAGCATCTGTACTAGTGACCCATTTATTAGGAGAAGGGTATACGAGTATCACGCTCTTAGGTAATGAACTGTTACTCATGATAGTAGGTGCAGGAATTGCTTTACTTGTTAATATGTATATGCCAAATTTAGAAGAAGATTTAATACGTGAAAAACAGAAGTTAGAAAAGAATATGTTCGATATCTTCATTAAAATGGAGAATGCCTTATTAGATAATAAGAAACTAGAGATAGAAAATGAATTAGAAGCATTAAAAAGTGCCTTAGTAGAAGGAAGAACCAAAGCTACTCAATATAGAAATAATACATTTATGAGCGGTAGGTCACTTTATGAGAAGTATTTTGATATGAGGTATTCACAATATCAAATTATGCTCTATATGTATAAGCATTTTGAACGTTTTTATAGAGTCACACCGGGAGCAGAGAAAATAGCTAAATTAACCTATGAAGTTGCTTTATCAGTTAAGGGAAAGATTGCTGTAGAAACTTTGCTACTAGACCTAGAGGCACTAAGAGAAGCGTTTAAACATAGTGAGCTACCTGTTACAAGAGAAGAATTTGAAAATAGAGCAATGCTTTATCAATTCTTAACGGACATGGAACAATTTCTAGATGTCAAACATTTGTTTAAGAGCAGTCTGTCTGAGAGAGAAAAGGAAGAGTATAGCAGATATTACGATTTAAATGTTTTTCCTGGGAAATAAACACAAATTTATTTTTTTTCACAAATAAAATGTCGTAAAATTTTATTAGTATATTACCAAATATTTACAAAAATAGTTCTCTCCTATCGGTATAATATAAATACTGCAGGAGGGAGAGATATAATGTGATTAATACAGAAGAGAAAAATAAGTTATCACTCATTGAGATCGTAAAGAGTATTAATTGGCGAGCAGTTCTATTATGTTGTATGAGTTTTTTTGTGGGAAAGATATGTCTGTTTGATACTTTTTATACATTGGGAGTTGCCTATGTAGGGGCAATGTTTTTTGATAAACAGACAAGAAGATGGAGTGCATTACTAACAGTGCTAGGTATTTTATGTATGGGTATATTGGATACCAATATCGTAAAATACATACTCATTATTGTACTACTAAGTGCTTTTAGAGGGGTTATGAGCATTTTTAAATGTGAATTTAACTTGAGAAATCAATTATTGATAACGGCTATAAGTGTTTTTGTGATCAATTTGATGTATCTTTTTATGGCAAATTTCACATTGTACAAGCTTATTGTATGCCTTCTTGAAATAGCTGTATGTATGGGACTTATAAATGTTTTATCAGTATCATTAAAGATAATCTATGAAAATAAAAATGTTATCTTAACAGAATATGAGCTAGTAAGTATGGCATTTTATATGGCTTGTTTATTATGCGGGTTTATAGATTTTTATATGGTAGTACCTCTTGTAGAAAAAATCTATTTAAAAGATGTTTTAATCTTTGTGATTCTCATTGGAGCAACTTATCTAGGAGGTATTGGTAGTGGAACAGTAGTCAGTATTATTATAAGTACGGTACTTGTGGTAATTGGCTATATACCTACTTCCTTTGTAGCAATTTATGTATTTACAGCATTAGTGGGGGGGCTATTTTATAATTTAGAACGTTTAGGGATTATTTTTGCAATGACTCTGGGGTTACTACTTGGATTTGCTCTTTTTAATAATAAAATTATTGATATGCCTATTATGGGGGCATATATAGCAGCTTCATTAGTAAGTTTATGTATTCCCAAAAATTACTTTGGTATGGGAAATTGGTTTAATTATGGATGTGAGCTAGATGATCTACATCACATGGAGCATATACAATCTATCATTACAGAGAGACTAAAAAGGTTTTCTAAAGCATTTGCAAGTCTTGGAAGAGAGTTTGAAACCATTCCTCTTAAAAATACAGAGTTAGATATTAGGCAAATGAATGAATTAATAGAAGATACAGGAGAGAATATGTGCAAGGATTGTGCAATGCAGAATTTTTGCTGGCGTGATTATATAAAAGATACCTATATAAGTGGATATAAGATGCTAGAAACCTTAGAAAATAAAAGGCAGATTGTAGCAGGAGACATTCCAGCCCATTTTAAAAAAGCATGTATTAATGCAGAAAGTTTTGCCTACACATTAAGCCTAAAATTAGATGTCTTTAAGCAAAGTTGTAAATGGCAGAAGAACTTTGAAGAAGCAAGAGGAATGATTGCAGAGGAGTTTAAAGGCATTTCAGAAAGTGTTAAAAAGTTATCTCAGAGTATAGAAGGAAATTTTTCTTTTAATAAAGAAGATGAAAAATTAGTAAAAGAGGCATTGCAAGGTTTTGGGATTCGTACTAGAGATGTCATGGTACTTGAAAATAACGGTAGAAAATGTGAGATTCATATTTACTGTAATTATAAAGGAGAGTCAGATTATAAAGAAAAAGTACTTGAAGCTGCAGAACGTGCATTAGAACTTAAGCTAGAAATTAAAAAGTATGAATACTTTGAGGAAGAGAGATATTGTTATTTTGCCTTAGGTGTAAAAAAACAATTTTCACTTGTCATTAGTGCTCAAAATCAGGCTAAAGAAGTAGTATCTGGTGATTCATATAGCTTTATGGAACTTAGTAATGGGAAATATTTAATGGCACTTGCTGATGGAATGGGTAGCGGTTATTTAGCACAGCAAGAAAGTAAAATGACAATCGAGCTTTTGGAAAATTTTCTAGAAGCAGGTTTTGATAATGAAGTAGC